>NZ_AOMD01000033.1 GCF_000336915.1 Halococcus saccharolyticus DSM 5350
GGAGTTCGCTCTCAGAGCCGATCCGCTCGGTATCCTCTTCGCACTGCTGGCAAGTCTGCTGTGGCTCGTGACGAGCTTTTACAGCATCGGCTACATGCGTGGGTTGTCCGAACACCACCAGACCCGGTACTTCGCGGCGTTCGCGGGCAGTGTCTCCGCAGCGATCGGGGTCGCGTTCGCTGCCAACCTCCTCGTTCTCTTCGTCTTCTACGAGTTGCTCACGGTGGCGACCTACCCGCTCGTCGCACACGACGAGACCGCCGAGGCACGAGCAGCCGGTCGGAAGTATCTCGCGTACACCTTCGGGGGCGGCGTCGCGGTGCTTGCCGGAGCGCTACTGGTGTTCTGGGCCACCGGAACCACGGCGTTCACACCCGGGGGCATCGCCGCCCTCGCTAGTGCCGATCCGGTGGTGGCTCGCGCCGCGTTCGGTCTCCTGGCCGCGGGATTCGGCGTGAAAGCTGCGCTCATGCCGCTCCACTCGTGGCTCCCCGACGCGATGGTCGCCCCGACGCCCGTCTCGGGACTCCTGCACGCGGTTGCAGTCGTCAAATCGGGCGTGTTCGGCATCGCACGCGTCATCCTCGACGTGTACGGTCCCGACCTGGCCGCTAGCCTCGGCGTGGGAATCGCACTGGCAGCCGTCGCCACGTTCACACTCGTCGTCGCGAGCGTCATCGCACTCCGCCAGGACAACCTCAAGCGGCGGCTCGCGTTTTCGACGGTGAGTCAACTGTCCTACATCGTCCTCGGGTTGGCTGTCCTCAACCCGTTGTCGCTCGTTGGCGGCCTCCTGCACATCCCGGCACACGCGTTCATGAAACTCACCCTGTTCTTCTGCGCGGGGGCGATCCACGTCGAGACCCACACAGACGACATCAGCAACATGGCCGGTATCGGGCGGCGGATGCCGCTGACGATGGTCGCCTTCGGCGTGGCGTCGCTGGGAATGGCAGGCATTCCACTGGTTGCCGGATTCGTCAGCAAGTACTTCTTGCTCATCGGAACCATCTCGGCCGGGGACATCGTGTTCACGGCTGCGTTGCTCGTTTCGGGTGTTCTCAACATCGCGTACTTCTGGCCCGTCGTCTACACCGCGTTCTTCGAGTCTCCGGGAACAGCCGACGAGAAGCCCGTCGTTGAGAACAGCCTCGGCGGCTGGTTCGGCGGACACGACACCGCTACGGACGGCGGGGAGAGACAGACCGACCCCCAGCCCGACACCAACAGTGCTCCTGCAGAGGCCGAACGCGACGACCACGGCTACGCGGAGACACACGAGGGACAGGGCGCTGCGGACGACAGGGAGGCCGCCGAACACATCCGCCCCGAACACGGCGACGACGCCGCTCTGGCGTGGGAACACCGTCGCTGGAACGGCGAAGAGTCGACGTGGTTCATGCTGGGGCCGATTCTGTTTGCGATGACCGGTTCGATAGTCCTCGGTGTCGTCCCCGATACCGCCGTCTTCCTGCAGATCGTGCGCCTGATCGTCGAGAACGTGACGGGGGTGGTCGTCTGATGGTCGACCCCGTCGTCCCGCCGTTCGTGCCGGTCCTGTTGGCTGCTGCGGTGCTCCCGTTCCTCGGGCGGCGCGCCGGTCACGTGCTGGGTATCATCGCCACGGGCGTCGTCGTGCCGTACGTCTGGCTGACAGCCGGCGGTCAGCACCTCCAGGTGCTGCTGTTCGGATTCGAGGCAGTGCTGTACAACGTCGATCCGTTCTCGACGTTGATGGGGCTGATCTTCGGGTTCATCGGCGCAGTGGCCGTCCTCTACTCGTGGTACACCGAGGCGTCGTCACTCCAGACCGCGTTGGCACTCTCGTACGTCGGGACGAGTCTCGGTGCCGTCTTTGGCGGCGACTGGCTGACGTTGATCTTCTTCTGGGAGCTCATGGCGGTCACCAGCACGCTGCTCGTCTGGCACTACGGCGGCCGAGCGGTGCGTGCAGGATTTAGATACGCGCTGTTGCACGGTCTCGGTGGGACGCTCCTGCTGGGCGCTGTCGTCTGGCACTACGTGGAGGTCGGCTCGTTCCTGTTCTCGGCCGCGCCGGGCGGGATGGCCGGGGGGGTCGCCCCCGTCCTCGCTGCGGTCGGCATCGGGGTCAACGTCGGGTTCATCGGTCTTCACGCGTGGCTCCCGGACACGTATCCGCGCCCACACGTCGCCGCGAGCATCTTCCTGTGCGTGTTCACGACGAAGACCGGGGTCTACGGGATGTACCGCGCCTTCCCCGACGGCAACGTCGCCATCGCCTACATGGGTGGGCTGATGGCCGTCTTCGGCGCGACCTACGCGCTCTTCCAGAACGACATGCGCCGTCTCCTGTCGTATCACATCCAGTCACAGGTCGGCTACATGGTCGCCGGCGTCGGCATCGGGACGGCACTCGGTCAGGCCGGTGCGATGGCTCACGTTTTCAACCACATCCTCTACAAGGCGCTGCTGTTCATGACCGCCGGCGTCGTCATCTACCGGACCGGCAAGGAGAGTCTGAAGAAACTCGGCGGGCTCGGTCGCGAGATGCCCGTGACGGCAGCCGCGTTCACCGTCGCTGCACTCTCTATCGCGGGGTTCCCGCTCTTCAATGGCTTCGTCAGCAAGGGAATCATCATCTCGGCGAGCCACTACGACTTCCCAGCGGGTCCCGTCGCACTCGGTGACTTCCACACTCTAGAGGTGTTGTTGCTCCTCGGCGGTGTCGGTACCTTCCTCTCGTTCATCAAGTTCGGCTACTACGCGTTCTTCCACGGCGAGTACGACGATAGTGTCGCCGACGCCAACCGTGGCCAGACCGTCGCGATGGTCTCACTCGCCGTGCTCTGTATCTTCTACGGCATCTTCGACGGTGCACTGTTCGCCTTGCTCCCCTTCGACGTGACCGACGCGTCCGTCGTCTCGAACGTGTACGTGACCTACACGGTCGATCACGTCGTGGAGGGAGTGGTGCTCGCCGCAATCGGTCTCGTCGGCTTCGTGCTCATCAAGAAGCCACTGTCGTCGATCAGTCACGTTCCCGACATCGACAGTCTGTACAACCCGGCGGCGCTGTACGGGACGCGTGCGATCGTCGTCGGCATTACGGAGTTGTACGCCGTCGTTGACCGGACGGCTGCGACAGCAACAGGTCTCGTCGGCGACATACTGAGAGATCCAGAAGCAGTCCTAGAACGATTCACGGGGCGAGATAGTATCCAGCTGAGAGTGGATATTGGCACGAGCGTTGCGCTTGTGACGCTCGTTATCGTCGGTGTCCTCGTACTGATGTTCGCCTGATCCCGGACCAGACTGTCGATCGGTAGGGAGGACCACGAGACCGTGAATCCAATCCTACGGCGACACAGTTCCACGCTCAACAGGAACGGCAACTCTCACGCGGCGTGAGTGGAACCGCTCCAATTTGGGTCAGAGATGGGTATCGATTCGGAACGATCCGGGCGAATGTTCGGAATAGGCCTTTGACGACCCCGATCGATCGAATGACCGGTGGAACCACCAATGGCTTCCGAAGATACAATCGCCGAACGCATCGAAGCGGGCGAGAGCTTCGCCGACCTCGGTGAGTTCGAGTTCGACAACACAGCCCACGAACAGGACGATATCGATCGTGAGAACGAGACGACACAGGGCCTGCTTACTCGTGTTGGCAGCGCCTTGGATCGGCGATCGTTCATGAGCAACACGGCGAAAGCGGGTGTCACGGCGGTTGCGCTCGGCACGCTCGGTGCCGGCACCGCGGCAGCTGACCACCAGCCGCCCGTCTATGGTCTCACGCTCGTCCCCTCCAAGCAGGACAAAAACGAGAAGGACGCGAACATGGAACACGCGGTCGCGTTGGTCGCCGTCGAGGACGGCACCGCGAACGCGCTCGTCCCGGTCGATCTCGACTCGGGTGCGATCTACACCGATCGGAGCAGCAGGATCGACGGTGTGAGCGGCGACACCCTGCTCGTCGGGATCGATTACCGCCCGTCCGACGGCAAGCTCTACGCACTCGGTGAGGACGGCACCCTCTACACCATCGGGATGCCGAGCAAATCCGGAGATTCGGTCTCAGCCAATACTGTGGGGTCGGCGGACTACCCCGATACGGATCTCATCGACGGTATCGGATTCGACTTCAACCCGGTCGCGGACGCGATTCGGGTCGTGACGACCGACAGCGACAGTTTCGTCACGAGCGCCGACGACGGCTCGATCGTCCGGCAGGACCCCGATACGTTCTACATGGACGGCGACGACAACGCCGGCACCGCCCCACAGCTCAGCGCCGCGGGGTACACCAACAGCGTCGCGGACCCGAGCGATACGACGCTGTACGATATCGACAGCAATCTCGACGTGCTCGTCCAGCAGGACGCGAATCCGGACTCGGACACCACCAGCGGACTGATCACCATCGGCGACCTCGGGATCGATGCCAACGCCGTCAACGGCTTCGACATCTCCGGCACCGACGGAGCCGCCTACGCGCTGATCGCCGTCGACGGTGAGACCAAACTCTACCGCATCGATCTCGAAGTCGGCTCGGCGATGCCCGTTGCCAAGGAGGACGACAAAGGCGACGCGAATGGCATGGGTGACATGGGCGACGTCACCGACGTCGACATCCTGAACTTCGCGCTGGCGCTCGAACACCTCGAAGCCGCCTACTACAACGAGTTCCTCGACGAGTACTCCGAGAGCGACGTCGAGAACGCCGACGCCATCGGCAAGCAGTTCGCGAATCCGAAGCTCCGGTACGCGACCTTCCAGGAGATCAGTTCGGTTCGCGATCACGAGGAGGCCCACGTCGAGGCGCTCACCCAGACGATTCAGGATCTCGGCGGCACGCCGGTCGAACCCGCCGAGTACGAGTTCCCGTACTCGAACCTCGAGGAGTTCGTCAAGTTCTCCGCCCGCGTCGAGGCGGTCGGCACGTCGGCGTACGCCGGTGCGGGACCGCTCATCGAAAACGACGACGTGGTCGCAGCGGCGCTGTCGATCCACTCGGTCGAGGCGCGCCACACCAGCTACTTCAGGGCGCTCATTCCCGGCAGTTCGATGCCGAACGCCTTCGACATGGCACGCAACATGGACCAGGTGCTCGGTATCGTCAACCCGCTGATCGTCTCCGAGTAGTCACCTTTCTACGATTTTTATCTCGGCGCTCAGCGAGCTTTTCTCGGCTGACGCCGCCGTCGTTCGTCGCTCAGCGGTCCAATGGCGAGTCGAAGGAGACAGCCAGCTAGCGGTCGTCATCCCCACAAAACGAGCCTGACGGGCTCAGTTCAGCGTCCAGATCGCGTAGTTCAACGCCGTGGCGAAGGTGACCCACGCGAGATACGGTACTAGCAGGGCGGCGGCGCGGCGATCGACGCGCGAGAACGCGATCATGGTGGCGACGATCGCGACCCACAGCGGCACGATCACGGCGAGTCCGAGGATCGGAGATTCGAGCCCGAAGAAGGCGGGCGACCACGAGAGATTGAGCACGAACTGAACGGTGAACAATCCGAGCGCGATTCGAACGATACGGCGGTCGAGACCAGCGCGCCAGATCAACCACGCGGCGACGCCCTGGAGGGCGTAGAGCAGCGTCCAGACAGGACCAAACACCCAGCTCGGTGGGGTGAAACCCGGCTTGTCGAGAGTCGCGTACCACGTCTCGATCTGCGGGGCCGTGATCAGCCCGCCCGCCGCACCGAGCACGACGCAGGCCCCGACGACGCCCGCAATCGTGACGAGTGGTCGACGTTCGGGGAGCGCGAGCCGCCCGTCGTGGGTGGTCGACATGGGTCGTCTACGCGGGCCGAGCAGTTAGTGCTACCGTCGGGCTGGGTCACGGCTACACTCGCGAAACCGTTCGGTGAGACGACGAATCGGCGCTCCGTGAACGGTACGCAACTGTTTTAGGCGAACGCGGGTATGACGGGATACCATGAGTACGCTCGAAGCCGAGTACCGACTGGAGTACTTCGAGGAGGAGGGGTTCACCAGAAAGGAGTGTCCCGACTGTGGCGATTTCTTCTGGACACGCGACGGGGATCGCGAGACCTGTGGCGAGCCGCCCTGTGCGGAGTACGCGTTCATCGGGAACCCGAGCCTCGACGAGGAGCAGAGTCTGGAGGAGATGCGCGAGGCGTTTCTCTCCTTTTTCGAGGATCACGATCACGAGCGGATCGAGCCGTATCCGGTGGCCGCGAACCGCTGGCGCGACGACGTGCTGCTGACACAGGCGTCGATCTACGACTTCCAGCCGCTCGTAACCTCCGGCGAGACGCCGCCACCGGCGAACCCCCTCACTATCAGCCAGCCCTGTATCCGGATGCAGGACATCGACAACGTCGGGAAAACCGGCCGTCACACGATGGCGTTCGAGATGATGGCCCACCACGCGTTCAACGCGCGCGAGGACCTCGACGATCCCGACCAGTACGCCTACGAGGGTGAGGTCTACTGGAAGGATCAAACCGTACGGTACTGTGACGAGTTCTTCGCGGCGATGGGTGTCGACATCGAGGAGATCACGTATATCGAGGACCCGTGGGTCGGCGGCGGCAACGCCGGGCCCGCGATCGAGGTCATCTACCGAGGTGTCGAACTCGCCACGCTCGTGTTCATGTCGATGGAGCAAGACCCCGACGGCGAGTACGAGTTGAAAGACGGCAACACCTACTCGCCGATGGACACCTACATCGTCGATACGGGCTACGGCCTCGAACGCTGGACGTGGGTTTCCCAGGGCACGCCCACCGTGTACGAGGCGATCTACCCCGACATGATCTCGTTTCTGAAGGAAAACGCCGGGATCGATCACACCGACGAGGAGGAGGAGATCGTCACCCGGGCGGCGACGCTCGCGGGGCACATGGACATCGACGAGGCCGAGGACGCAGAACGCGCCCGCGGGACGATCGCCGAACAGATCGGCGTCGACGTCGACGAACTCCGCGAGCTGCTCGAACCGCTCGAAGCCATCTACGCCATCGCGGATCACTGCCGGACGCTGGCGTACATGCTCGGCGACGAGATCGTGCCCTCGAACGTCGGGACGGGGTATCTCGCGCGGATGGTGCTCCGACGCACGAAACGTCTGTGCGATACGGTGGGCGTGGACGCACCGCTCGACGAACTGGTGGACATGCAGGCCGAGCGGCTGGACTACGAAAACCGGGACACAGTGCGGGATATCGTCCGAACCGAGGTCGAGAAGTACCGCGAGACGCTGGAGCGCGGTGGGCGACGGGTCCGCCAGCTCGCCGAAGAGTACGCCGAACGCGACGAGGCGATCCCCACCGATGAACTGATCGAGCTGTACGACTCGCATGGTATTCAGCCCGACATGGTCGCCGAGATCGCCCACGAGAAGGGTGCCGAGGTATCGGTGCCCGACGACTTCTACAGCCTCGTGGCCGAACGACACGGTGACGAAGGGGTGGACGAGACGGCAGAGGCGGCGGTCGACGATCGAATCGCCGACCTCCCCGAAACCGAACGGCTCTACTACGACGATCAGGAGCGTACGGAGTTCGAGGCGATGGTGCTTGACACCTTCGAGCGCGACGACGGCGGGTACGACGTGGTGCTCGACCGCACGCTCTTCTACCCGGAGGGCGGCGGTCAGCCCGCCGACACCGGGTCGCTGTCGACCGACGACGTGACCGTGGAAGTCGAGGACGTCCAGCGCGAGGGCGACGTGATCGTCCATCACGCCGACGGCGATCCCGGCACTGGTGAGTTCGTCCGTGGTCGGATCGACGGCGGACGACGGCAGCAGCTCATGCGCAATCACACTGCGACCCACATCGTGATTCACGCCGCGCGACAGGTGCTCGGCGACCACATCCGTCAGGCCGGCGCACAGAAAGGTGTCGAGCGTTCACGGATCGACGTCCGCCACTACGATCGGATCGATCGTGAGCAGGCAAAGGCGATCGAACACCGCGCCAACGCGATCGTCCGGGAGAACGTCTCGGTCACCGCGGAGTGGCCCGACCGCCACGACGCCGAGGACGAGTACGGGTTCGATCTCTACCAGGGAGGGATCCCACCTGGCGAGCGGATTCGACTGATCCACGTCGCCGACGACGTCCAGGCCTGTGGGGGGACCCACGTCGCTCGTACCGGGGACATCGGTACGATCAAGCTCCTGAACACCGAGCGCGTCCAGGACGGCGTCGAGCGGCTCGCGTTCGCGGCGGGCGAGGCAGCGATCGAAGCGACACAGGACACCGAGGACGCACTCTCGGGGGCGGCCGAGGCCTTCGACGTCACGCCGAGCGAGGTGCCCGAGACCGCCGAGCGCTTCTTCACCGAGTGGAAGGAACGCGGCAAACGCATCGAGGATCTCGAGGCCCAGCTCGCCGAAGCGCGCGCAGCTGGTGACGTCGGCGAGGAGGTCGACCTCGGTGATGCGACGGCCGTGATCCAACGGATGGACGCCGATCCCGACGAGCTCCAGGCGACCGCGACTGCGATCGTCGAGAGCGGTGATGTCGCCGTCGTCGGGAGTGGGGCCGACGGCGCGCAGTTCGTCGTCGCCGTCCCGGACGGCGTTGGGATCGACGCGGGCGACGTCGTCGGCGAACTGGCTGCACGGGTCGGCGGCGGCGGTGGCGGCCCACCGGATTTCGCCCAGGGTGGCGGACCCCAGACCGAGGAGTTGGACACAGCGCTCGAGGCGGCTCCAGACGTGCTTCGCCAAGTGCTGAACGCCTGAGACGGTTGAAACCGGATTTCTGTGATCGAGTACGTGCCCAGTAGCGACACCGCCTCGGCCGCTCGTCGACCACAGTATCGTTCTTTCGAGGGAGTACCGCTCAGCACTATCGGGACTGAAAGAGGGACGCAGACCGGTCGATAAACTATTTATCGCGATACAAAATCTCCTGATCGGCCGTGAGGTTCGGCGCTTGCGTATCTACAAACCGTCCGATCGCACGAATTGGATTTTTGAGCGATCTGGAGCGGTCGGTGTAACCGACCCCACCCTCAGACGCCGACGCTGGTAACGACGAGTCGAATCCCGATGACGATCAGCATGACCAACACGAATCCGTCGATGAATCGCTCCGGCAGCAGGTGGCGGATCCGCTGGCCGCTCGCCACGCCAACGAGTCCGACGAGTGCCGCACCGACCGAAAGCCACACGAGCGCCCCCGAACCGTAGAGATCGAGCACCCATGCCGCGCCGACGCGGATCGACGAAATCCCGAGGAAAATCAGGGCGAGCACACCCACGAAGATCGACCGGTCGAGGTCGAGGCTGTCGAGATAGGCCACCATCGAGACACCGACGTTACTCGCCCCGAAGATCAGCCCGCTACCGAAGCCGATTCCGAGTTGGGCGGTCGGGTGCTGTTCGAAGGTATTCGACGTGACATACCGCCTGCCCGGAATCGGGACCACGTCCTGTGTGAACACGACGTAGCCTACCGTGAACACACCGAGCGCAAACGTGAGCAGCGCGGTCGGAATCCACTGAAGGATGGCCATCCCCACGACGGTTCCAACGGTGGCCGCAACGATGAACGGCAGAAATCGACGTCCACAGGTCCGTAACTGGTCACGACTGAGTTCGCGCACGAGAGGGATGTTCGAAACGAACACGGGGATGATCATGAGGACGACAGCCTGCTGTGGTTCGAGGACGGCTGCCGATCCGACCGTCCCGATGAGCGCATAGCCGAATCCAGTCACGCCAGTAACGGCTCCGGCGAAGAACACGACGATCGCGATGGGAACGAGAACGTCCGTCGAAACGCCGAGCACCATATCGCTACAGCGTTCCTGCTTTGACGTTTGTCGATCGACCGCACGGAGAAACAGCACGATTCCAGTGAATCGTCGGCTGTAGTGCAGAGTTACCGATCGGATCGTGTTTCGGTCGAGAAGCCGATCGCTGCGTGTGGTCCGTTCCAAGACGGTTGGGTCTGGGAACCACCACAGCGACACGGAGCGGTGGCGAGATCCCGAACCCGCGGGTCGTTCGTGGCGATCCACGGTCACTCGCCGGGGTTGAAACTCCGAGCAACCCACGGACGCACTCTCCGGCGTGAATACCTCGCTTCACGTCATCGCTGACTGCAGTTTCCTCGCCGGAGTACTGATGGCTGTCTTCGTTCATCGTGGATTCGCCTCGGTTGATATCCCTACACACAGTGTCGAGGTATCTTAACACTGGGGACAGTTTGTCCGCCACACCGCAGCAAGCAGCGCCCTATCGCTGCAAACAGCGCCACATCGCACGTTTGTGACAGAAGGATATGCGATGCAGTACGGCCATAGTGAGAGCAGTGTTCCGCGAGAACACGCCTTCAAACACCAAACGATTAGTTCCACTGCGAACATCGTTCGGCAATGGCCGACGCAGACGACTCCGACCCGGAGGCAGTTCGGGATGCCATCGAGCGATCCAGAAGCGGTGCTCCGGCAGCCGGGGCGGTCGTTCGCGATCGGTTTTCCACGGACGAAGTCTTCCAGCGAATCATCGCCGAAGCCGACGAGGAAGTCACCTCCGGCAGGCGTGAACTCTTCTTCAGCGCGCTCGCCGCCGGTTTCGCCATCACCATCACGTTCTTGCTCTACTCCTCGATGACGGCCGCGACG
This sequence comes from Halococcus saccharolyticus DSM 5350, assembly GCF_000336915.1. NCBI lineage: Archaea > Methanobacteriati > Methanobacteriota > Halobacteria > Halobacteriales > Halococcaceae > Halococcus > Halococcus saccharolyticus. The sequence continues at coordinate 10,597 of NZ_AOMD01000033.1, forward strand.
AACGACGACCCGGTGTTGAGCGCCCTGCTGTATCCTCTCGGATTTATCTACATCATCATCGGCGGCTATCAACTCTACACGGAGAACACGCTGCCGCCTGTTGCGCTGACCCTCGAACGGCTGACGAGCATTCCGAAACTGCTACGTCACTGGCTCATCGTCCTCGCCGGCAACTTTACCGGGGGTGCGCTCGGCGCGGTTGCGCTCACGTGGGGCGGCGTGTTCTCGCCCGAAGCGGCGCAAGCGGCCTTCGACCACGCCCAGCACGGTATCGAGACGTCGGCATGGGCCCTGTTTTTCAAAGCCGTCTTCGCCGGGTTGATCGTCGCCGGCGTCGTCTGGATCGTGTACGCCTCGCGCGATACGATCTCGCGGCTCGTGGTCGTGTACATGGCCTTTCTCGCGATCCCGCTGGGCGACCTCTTTCACGTGGTCGTCTCGTTCACCGAAATGCTGTATCTGGTGTTTGCGGGAGATCTCGGTCTCACCGTCGGAATGACGCAGTTCGTCATTCCAGTGCTGCTCGGTAACACCCTCGGCGGCATCGTGTTGGTGACCGTCGTCAATTACTTCCAGACGACCGAACACCGTCTCAAATCCGCCCGGTTCGAGGGCGCTGACCGCCAGCTCTCGATACGGGAGTGGGCGCTCGGCGGTCTCGCCGGTCGTTCGTACGTTCCGATTCTCGACACCGCGGAAGGGGCCGTGCCCGACGACGCCTCTTACCGGGTACTGGTCCCGATCGGCAACCCGCGCACCGAATCCGGAATCGTCGAGCTCGCGTGCCTCCTCGCCAGCGAGCGCGCGCCCGCAACCGTTCACGCCGTCCACATCGTCCAGACGCCACAGGCGTCGATGAGCTACGACCGCGACCAGCACGAACGCATCGTCGCCGACTCCGACGAACGAATGGAATACGTGCGCGAGACCGCGGAGTCGTACGATGTTCCCTGTGAAACCTCGACGATCGTCTCCCATCGCTCGTTCGAGGAGATCTTCGATACCGCGGCGCGCGACCACGCGAACCTCGTGGTGATGGGCTGGGGGGCCGATCGACTATGGGGAGCCGCTCGCACGGAGCGCCCGCTCAACGAACTGACCGGCCAGCTCTCCAGTGACGTCCTCGTTCTCAAGGATCGGGGTCACGACGCCTCGCGGGTTCTCCTGCCGACCGCGGGCGGGCCGCCATCCGATCTGAGCGCCGAGGTCGCGCGAGCGCTCCGCTCGAGCGCCGGTTCGGACATCACGCTGCTTCACGTCGTCGACGGTCCCGACGAGCGCGAGGCTGGCGAGGAGTTCCTCGAAGACTGGGCCGCGGACCACGACCTCACCGACGCCCTGTTCACGATCGATGACTCCGGCGACGTCGAGGGAGCAATCGGTCGTGCGGCCGTGGATCACTCACTCGTGCTCATCGGGGCGACCGAGGAAGGGTTACTCTCGCGGCTCGTGACCGACTCGCTGTACTTCGACGTCGTCGACGAGGTCGATTGCTCGGTGTTGCTCGCCGAGCGGCCGGGCGGCCGCACCGTTCTCGAACGGCTGCTCGGACGGCCGTGACTGCTGTCCCAAACGTTGTCGAAATCGATCCGGAACTTCCCAATTTGTTGCTAGATCGGTGATTCCATCCGTGATGAGCACGAACGGAGGAATGAACGTCGGGCACCGCTGTCGCTGGAGTCAGTTTCAGACACGTTCATATGGCTGTTCGGGGTGTGACAAATCTGACAAACAAATCTCTGCGTGACGAGGAGAAGTGAGTAGTCCCACCAGGACTACCTTGCAAACCTTGATAATCCAAACGTGTTTCCGGGGGTGTATGGTCGACGCCACCGACGTCCAGGGCTACCGAGACAAGTACGACGGTCAGATGGAGCGGCTCGACGAGGCCGACATCGACGATCGCGATCGCGACGCCATCGAGCGCTTCATCGTCCACTGCCGGACCAACGACTCCGACATCGACTCGCTGGGGACTGTCGTCGGTCACCTGAATCGACTCCGCCTCTCCGCCGAGCGCTCCCCGACACCGCTGGTCGAGCTCGGGAGCGTCGACGACGTCAACGCGTTCAAGCTCCACCTCGAGGACGAGCACGGACTCTCCGAAGGCACCATCCGCAACTACACGAAGGCTATTCGGAAGTTCCTCTCCTACCGCGATCTCGACTTCGCTGACGACGTTTCGGTCGGTGCGCCGCCGAAGCGCCGTCACGATCCCGACGACGAGATCGACCAAGACGAGCTCGGTGCGCTGCTCGACGCCAGCGCGAATCCGCGAGACAAGGCCATGATCGCGCTGCTCGCCGACACCGGCCTCCGGATCGGCGCGGTGCTCTCCCTCCAGATGCAACACGTCGACGTCCAGGGCCGACGTGCGACGGTCACCATCAACGAGGACGCGAACGTCAAGGGCGACGACGGGACCAAGCCGCTCACCTGGTCGCGAGGATATCTCGCGAACTGGATCGATGTCCACCCGCGGCCCGGCGATCCTGACGCCGCCCTGATCCACAAGCTGCGCCAGTGGAACGAGGATGACGACGCTGCACTCATCCAGCAGTACGCCGGCCGGATCATCACCGAGACCGCCGGCCGTGCCGGACTCGATCCCGACCGCATCGAGGCCCGGCTGTTCCGCTCGACCACGATCTCTCAGTGGATTCGCGACGACATGGGCGAGCAGGCGATCAAACACCGCACCGGCTGGGAGAAGGACTCCCGGATGTTCGAAGTCTACTCGCGCGTCACCGACGAGGAGATGAACGACGTCGTCTTCGATCACTACGGAATCGACGCCGCCGACGGCGGGGGTGAATCGGGCCCACCGCTCGAAGAGTGTCCGCAATGCCGGACACCGCTGCGCGGTGGCGAAGCGTTCTGCCCGGGGTGTGCTGCGCCGATCTCCTCGAGTGCGAGCGAAGCGACCGACGAGACGTCGTCGGCGCTGCGGGAGTTCATGGTCGAGGCCGACGATGCCGACGCTCGGGCGGCCGCGGCGAGTGCGGCCGAGACCGCGGAGAACGACCCCGCGTTCGCGAGCGCCTTGATCGACGAACTCGAAAAGCTCGAGTGAGCTACTCATCGTCCTCTCCCGCAGCGGTCTTGAGCGCCCGGAAGATCGCGCCGATCTCATCGTCGCGCTCGGCGAGGTCGTCGACGGTGTCGCCGTGCTCGTCGTAGACGTCCCCGGCGGACGGGCTGGCAGCGCGGCTCATCCGATCACCCGGATCCGGTAGACCGTGAGCACGGCCCCGACGGTCGCCGCGCCGATCATGATGCCACTCGCGGCCATCTCGCCGACGTGCATCGCGACGAACCCGAGCAGTGCGGCGACGATCGTCACCGCGTCCTGGGGGTGGATCTGTTGGTGAGTGTTCATCGCGAATCACCGCCGAAGCCCTTCCCTCCCGAAGGGGTGCGCTTGATCTCGGAGTCGAGCCGATAGACCGCGCCACGCTCAAGCTCTCCCTGGAGAACTTCCTCGACGTCATCCATCGTCGCACCCGAGATCTCGGCGACGCGCTCGACCAGCACCTGCCGGTCGAGGCCACCCGGCCGAGCGTCTGAGAGGACGTTCCCGATGACAGTCGGGAGGGCCGGCTGGTCGGTGCCCGTGGCTAGGCTCATGACGAATCACCATCACCAACCGCACGCTCGATCGGCACTCTCGCGAGCCGACCGGCTGGATACGCGTACTCCTTGCCGGTGTTGTGAACGCCCTCGACCGCCCGCGGGACGAACACGCAGTTGAGTACGCGGTCGTCCATCCGGACCGGCAGGTAGGGGTGGGCCTTGTAGTTCAGCAGGTCGAACCCCTCATCCTCGTAGTATGCCGGCAGCGACGGCGCGGCGACGCTGGTCACGAACAGCGGTTGTCGCGTCACCAGGTCGATCGCGACGTCGCCGGCCTCGAGCTCGCGGTAGTGGTCGGCGGCGTTCGTGGCAAGCGTCTCGCGGGCGTCGCGGACGGCGTCGTCGAAGGTGTTGTCGATCGCGCCCTCTGGTTCCGATTCGTTCTCGCGATCGACGTCGTCGCGTGGATCCTCGTCGGATGTCTCGGACATGCGAGATTTTCCGCCGTCGGTCATTAGCACCCCGATGTCGACGTGTTCGGCCCAGTGCCGCGACGCGATCTGCTTCGCGTGCTCGGCGATCAAGTGCGTTTTCAGCGGGTGGGCTTCGGGACGTGTCACCTCACAAAACTCGCACTTGTACTCGTCCGGATCATCGATATCGCCGAGGTCTTGGATGGGCTGGCCGCCGTCGGTCATGGCCTCCTCCTCGTTGCCGTCGTCGTGGTCACCGTGAACGTAGATCCGGACCTCCTGCGGACGAACGACCGCGTGCCCGTCGTCACGCTCGTACTCACCACACGCGTCGGGCGAGAACGGCGTGCCGTCGTCGGCGTGGATCGCCTCCGCCGCCGCGAGGATGTTCCCGCAAGCAGGACAGTAGCTCGCGTCGAGGTCCGTCATGCGCCCTCACCACCCTCTCGACCGCGGACGATCCACATCCCGTGGCGCTCGGTCTCGCCGCGTTCGATCACGAACTCGTTGGGTTGTTCCACCTCGCCGTCGACGACCTCTGCGAAGAACTGTCCGATCCGCCGCGAATCGATGCCGGTCGCCTCGGCGATCGCGTACGATTTTACGCGGATCGCATCGCCATCCCACTCGTACCGATCGCGGTAGCGTTCGCGGAGCTCGTCGACGACGACCTCGCGCACGGTGGGGACACCCGCGGCCGCGTGGATCGCCGCCCAGGGGACACCCGCGCCGTTGCGATAGTCGAGGCGGTGTCGGTCGTAGGGGCCGTAGTCAGCCGCGGTCCGCGCGCTCGGTGGGTACTCGAGATCGTTGTAGGCCCGGCGGACCTGGCGGACGACGTCCTCCAGAGGAACGTCCATGTCCGTTCGAATGGGTTGGGTTTCGGCGCTCATCGTACCATCTCCAGGTACTCCTCGGTCACCGAACGCCGGACGTTGCGGATCTGCTGCACCGGCACCGATCGCGCGGTGCCGTCGAGCTCCTGAAAGTGCAGCCAGCCAGGCTCGAACCTGGTGTGCTTCGATTTCGAGACGATCGGCGTGTTGCCCTGGCCGTGGTCGTAGATCCAGACCACGTCGACCGAGTCGCCGTCGACGAACGCCATCGGATCGTCCTCGTCGATCGCCTCGATACGCTTGGGGGGTGCTTCGCCGTTGGCGCTCGGGCCGCCACACTGGTCGGCCATCACAGGCCGGCCCCCTCGTCTTCCTCGTCGTCGCTGCCGGGCCCGAACGAGGCCTCGTCGATGCAGTCGTCGATCCGACGGGTGCCCTCCTCGGTGCCACCCCAGCCGCCGCCTGGGTAGCGATCGGGGGAGAGGTCGGCTGATTTTAGTGGGTCTGGATCGTGTTTTCGGGTGCCCTGGCTTTTCTCCAGGGTAGGCTTGAACACCCTTTCGCCGTCGCTGACAGCGGGAGTCAGCAGGCGGCGAATTTTCTGTGCAAAATTCGTTAGCGTTACGACCGGATTCGTTGTGTTAGCGGGCTTAGACGCTGTGCTGTGCCCACAACACTGATATTGCCGTGGTGCGTATGTTGTCATTGCTTGAACACCTATCGTGTCGCCTCTGGCGCACACCTGGGTTAGAGGTGGTCAAGCACGCCGTCGGGCTGCATCAACAGCCCGGCACGATTCTTCCGAACCATGCGTGACGCCCTTGACAGTCATGTTCATGAAGCCGTGGGGTAAAAAGCTTCCTGTTGTGGACTGCACAATGTTTTTAGTAGAGGAACCTCTACTGAGAGTCGAGAGCAAAGTTGCCATCCGATAGTTCACGACATATATTGGAACAACGGTAGTGTTATGCCGAAACAAATACGACAGCCGGACGATATGCGCCAGCGAGCGGGGTGGATGAAACAGCACGATGACCCTATCCTGGAGTACATCCGGGACAAGGGCGCCCTCTCCCCGCTCGCACTCTCGCGTGAGGGTATCGTCGTTCGGTTGGACATCGGCAAGCAGCACGCCAGCGATCGCTGTCGTGAACTCTGGCGCTACGGGCTGCTTATCCAAGTCGACCGCGGTCTCTACCGACTTTCTGACGCTGGCGAAGCGTATCTCGACGAAGATCTCGACGCCGTCGAGCTCGAGCGCAGCGACGAGGGCGCGATCGACGAGGACTGATCCCACTTTCGCCGCGGAGTGCATGGCCGATTACGTCAACTCACTACCGGGTGATAAGCGCAGGCGGCAATCTTCCACTTCATTGATTACACCAGTTGAATAGAGCAATCTACTATCACGAGAGTGTAATTTGACGCGACGAGCGCTGCCGCAGACTGTCTTAGTGTTTTGGTGTGTGGGATTCCGGAACTTCCGGAACTCGCCGATTGCCAATTCCAACGCCGTAGCTTTAAGACAACGCCACAACAGGATTAGACGAACCATGCTCGGCAGTCAAAGTGTTCGCGGCGTCGACCTGATGGACGGTGAGGAAGTGCTCCACGTCCAGCAACCAAGATGGCGCGATTACTTTTGGAGCACGACGATCGGGATCGTGGGTATCGCAGCGTTCGGTCTCGGTCTCCTCGTCCTCTGGTGGGTCTGGCGGCAAAAGCGTGCGAAGCGTCTGGTCATCACGAACGAACGGGTGATCCAGTCCTACACCACCCGGAAGAGCAGCGAAACCACCGAGTACCCGATCCGGAACATCGACCAGCTCGAAACCAGCGGCGAGCGCCGGAGTTGGATTGGCTCGAAGAAGGGCACGATCGCTTTCTCGGCGGGCGGCGGTGGTGAGCGCGTCGAACTCACAGGGCTCCGTGACTATGACGAGATGGCGACCACCATCAGAGAACAGCAGCGCAGGATCGCCGCGCAGTAGGTCTTCAAGAACTGCTCTTCTGGCGTAGTTTTAAGATGCCCTGACAGTATTGTAAGATGGACAATGGACAGACGAAAGTACCTTTCCGCGGCGGCACTCGCGACAGTCGGGCTGGCGGGCTGCTCAGGTGACTCAGGTGGTAACAACAGTTCGAACGGCAGCGGCGGTGGATCCAACGCGACCGAAGCAGCCACAGACACCCAGGCCGCGACGGCGACTGAGGCCGAAACCGAGATGACGACGACTGCTGGCAACGTCGAGACACAGGCGGCGACCGAAGCCGAGACGGCCGCCGGCGAAGAGACCACGATGGCGAGCAACGAGACCGAGGCCATGACGACCTCGGGCGACGAGCCCACGACCGGTGGGCCCCAGACCACCGGGAGCGCGACCAATGGGAGCGCGAACGCCACCGGGAACGCGTCGGCATCGTCTTCGGGCGGGTTCTCGGAGACCTTCTCCGGCAGCGGCACCTCGACGATCGAAGACCTCCAATTGTCACCGGGCCCAGTCACCGCAGAGTTCTCGGTCGGTAGCGAAGGCTACTACTCAGTGACCCTCGTCACGCTTGAGGGCGAGTCTTACCAGGACGTCTTCCTCGTCGACGGGATCATCTCCGGCGAGGGGTCGCAGGTCAAAACTGCTGCCGTCGGCGGGGGGTACAACCTCAACGTCGAGATCGAGGGCGACTGGGAGCTCACGATCGAGCAGCCCACCGACCTCCAACCCGAATCGCTGCCGATCGATGCGAGCGGCGATGGCATGAGTTATCTCGGCCCGTTCCAGTTCGACGGTCCGACGACGTTCCAAGGGTCACACGGCGGCGATGCGAACTTCATCGTCACGGGGATCCCCACCGACCCCTCGGGGGTGCAGGCATCAATCTTTAACAAAATGGAGAACTTCGAGGGTGAGACAACCGCCCGCGTGAGCGGCACGAAGTACATCAACGTGGTAGCGAACGGCGAGTGGTCGCTCTCGTCCGGGTAGCGCCCGCGACGCCACCGACGCTACAGCCGATCGGCCACACTCCAGTCATAGGCAGAGGGCTCGTCGAGCACTTCGATCACAATCCGATCATCAGTTTGAAATCGATTGACTTTCCGGTAGGCGAACTCCAGCGCCGCCGCCTTCGTATCCTGGCCTATTTCATGGGTTCTACGGTCATCTTTCCAGACAACACCCCATCCACCGCTCGAACGGGGGTGGACCGTGACTTTGTTTGGTGATCGGCCGAACAACCCGCGGAGTTTTTCCAACATAGATGTCTTATGGTACCGAGACGCATGAGGGTGCCGGCGGCCACTTCGAATCTCAGCGCTCACGCCTCGCGGCCGCGGCAGTCTACACAGACACCGTCTTCGAGATAGATATCAAGGACGCTGTCGCCACACTCTGTACATTCCTCGGTGATGCTATCGTCACCGGCACCATCTGTTGTCATAGTTCCTGCAATACGTGCCGGGGCTATATACATTCATTCCAGTTCCTCGGCAGTCAGCGCGTCCGCACTCGCGGCGACACTGTGGACGAGGAGCCCAAGTGTCCCGAGGAGGAGTAGCCCGAGCGCTGGGCCGACAAGCCAGAGGTCGACATCGAAGAAGGCGATCGCAGCATAGCCGATGACCCACACGACCGCGCTGATCACTCCGCCGAGGAAGAGCCCCTGCCCGACGGCGAGGCTATGGTTGTCGACCACCGTCAACACCTGGCCGTTCTCTGTAGGGCGTCCCGCATCGGCGACACTCCAGGTCGAAGTACTCCGGTTCCGGTGGGTTGTGGGTTGGCGGCGGGAAGTCGTGGCCGACCAGCGCGCATACGGCGCGGCCGGTCTTCTCAGCGAGACACGCTCGGCTAGCGGACATACTCACGCCTCCTATTGTGCGTCTAAAAAGTGTTCTGTGCCGATCAATTGTTTGGTTACTTGAACATACTCGCCGGATCGTCGGGGAGATCGAGCTGGCGCTCCTCCATCGCCTTCATGTGCCAGTGTTGCACTCGCGACTGATAGAGCTGCATTGCCATCTCGTCGATCGCGTCGGTCTCGTGGTCGCGGGCGATCTCCTCGGCATCGTCGACGCTCATCTTCATGAGCTTCTTGTAGAAATCCTTCATCGGTCGCGGGGATCCTCCACAAACTCGTAGAGCCCTCGGTTCACTTTCTTGACCCAGCCCGCGTCAACGAGACTTCCGAGCGCGTCGTTCACGCGCTGCTTTTCCATATCGGTAGCCTGGCGGATTCTGAGCGGATTCGCACGATGCTCGTCTTTGAACACGGCCAACACCTCCTCCTGTTGCCCGGTGGGATCGAAGTTCTCGTTAACCACTACTGATACGCTCATAGAGTCACCACATAGTCCTTTTCGACTTCCAGAAACAAGTAGCTAACGCAGTACAATCTAATGTCCGTTACTCCGTAACGCTTATGTCACCAGGGAATTGAGTATTCACTGTAACCCGAGACCGTCGCAGGAAGACGGCCCCGCGCCTTGAACGCGGGACCACGGGTTGCGAGGCAACCCAATGTCGACTGACGCACTCGCCGCTGATGAACCCAGCGGAACGACGGAAGCATCGACCGACGACAAGCGCGTTCTCGATCTCGACGACGTCGAACCCGCGAGCGTCCCCGGCGCGACGGTGATCTTCGCACCCGCCTACGACCGGACCGACGACGGCGCAGCGCTGGAGTACGACGGCGACGTCCCGATCGCGGCGGTCGGGGTGTACTCCGGTCGCGACGCTCGCGAAGCGCTCGCCGAGCACTACGACCCGGCGAACATCGACCGGGCGTTCCGCGTGGGCGAGTGGATGGTTCGGGAGAAGCCCCAGCGGGCGACCGCGGCGGTCAGCTGCGTCGAGAGCGCTCTCGCGACCGACGGGGGCGAGGACCGATGACGCTTCGATGCACCTGCGGTTCGGGCGCGCTCGAGATCACAAGCCAGTCCTATCACGGCGACAGCGCGTTCGAATCCTACGAGTGCCAGCACTGCGGCCGCACAGGGACCCTCGATCACGACGGAGCCACGGGGAGCACCCGCCTTTCAGGGTGTCTCCAGTGACGATCGACCAGTTTTCGGCCGGGATGAAGCTCCGCGCGACGTCGACGGGCGTGATCTACCGCGTCCAGTCGGTCGGCGACGAGCGCGTGATCGCCCGCGGCCCCTGGGGGTCGACCGGCGTTGATCGCGAGGCGCTCGAGGCGGACATCGAGACGGGAACGATCGAGATCGCGTCCTGGCCGTGAACGGTCAGGGACGAACGGACTCCGACGAGACGACGGTTCGGTGGGGCGATTCTTGCTGGCGACTTACTGACCGAGAGCCCCCTCTCGTCCGATTGGTCCGCATGTCCGACGCCGACGCGCTGCGCGCAGCTGGCGATGTGGTCTGGATACCGGAGCGCTGGACCGCCGATTGCGGCGATTTGAACGCATTCGCGGTCTGTAGATTTTCCACCGTTCGGAGACGACAATGCTGCCGCTGGTCGGCTACCTACCAGGTATAACCGGCATCCTTAGAACCGCTGAGAGCGTCCCACGATCGAACTACAGATCCGACCACCGATCGTATGGCCAGCCACCACTATGCGCTACCTGGGGATGACCTCGCACACCAGAGAGTTTTTATTTCATCCAAATAACATCGTCTCTGATGACGCATTCATACTTCCCAGGCAATTCGTCGCTGGTTCCAGCGATCGATACTGGCCTTTCAAAGCGTGGTGAAGCGTTATTACTCGCCATCGTTCTGACGGGTGGCCTGACGTTCGTCACACCGTTACTCTCGCTGTTTGTCGGCGTTCCCACACTCGCACTCGTGGCGCTGACTGGCGCGGGGTATGCGGCGCTTGCGCTGTTTCTCCGCCGGACAGTCGTCTCAATCTACGTTGCACTCATCGTCACAGTGACGTTTGCCGCGAACGTCCCGCTCGCGAGCACGGGCGAGTTCGTTGGCCACCTCGGACCGCAACTCTGGCTGGTGCAACTCCCGCTCGCGGGGGCCGTGGCGTTTCTCGTTGCCGACCTCTTCGCGGACAACCCCCGCGATTTCGACCCGTCAACCCCCGGACTTCTCTTCGGGGGGTTCGTCGTGTGGAGTTTCTTGGCGGCGATCTTCGGCGCAACCGCGCGGACCGATGCGGCGCTTTACTTCGCCTGGTTCGTCCTCCAGGGTCTCGCCGCGTTCGCTGTCACGCACCACGCCGTCAGGATTGACATCATCCGGCTGCGGACGCTCGTCGAGACGTTTCTCGTCGTCGTGGCGGCCCAGACGGCGGTCGCGGTGGTCCAGTTTTTCCACGGCGGACTGCTCGGTCTGAGCCGTCTCGGCGAGAGCGCGCACATCCCGATCTCGCCGGTCTCGCTCGGTCCACTTGGCGAGTTCGCTACCGGGACGTATGTTGCAGGGTTCACCGGGATGTCGTTCATCCTCGCGACACTCATCGTCCTCGCCGTGCCGATCGCGATCGTGCTCGCGCTCCGAACGGACGGGTGGCGTCGGTGGGGGTTGGTCGCCATTGTGATCGTGATGGCTGCTGTGTTGAGAATGACTGGCAGCGACGCCGCACGTGGGGGGATTGTCGTGGCAGCGCTCGCACTCGCCGGTCTGACTCTTGCCGTCTATGGGATGCCGCCCAAACGCAACGGGCGCGCACTGGTGAAACGATACGTCGTTATAGCCGCACTGACACTTGTGAGCGCCGCAGCGTTGTTTTATCCCTCGGCCTCGTCCGGCACAGGATCGCACCTCACCGACCTCAGCGGCAACGATGGTGGCACCGACGCGACCGGCGGAGGTGGCGGGGGTAACGCTGGCGGTGACGCGCCCACACAGCCAACTGGTGGACCGGACATCGAGGCGATACTCCGTGACCTGACAATTCCGCTGTTCGACATCGGGACGCTCGGCATTCGCCTCCAGCAGTATATCACTGGTATCGAGCTGTTCATCCAGTATCCGCTGTTCGGTATCGGCGGTGCGAACTTCCCGTACTATGCGACAGCGCGGGGTCTTCCCAAAGAAATCCCGTTGCATAACATCTACATCGCACTGCTCGCTGAGACGGGGCTTCCAGGGTTTCTCCTCTACGTCGGTGCCGTTGCGGCCGTTCTCTGGATGGGGTGGCGAGCGATCGCCTCCACGGCCGACTCGCTCGACCGAGCGCTTCTCGTGGGCGTCCTCGCCGGAATGATTGGTTATCTCGCCTTCGCCTTCTGGGATACGCTCATGCTGACGAAAGTCGCCGGGCTCTTCTCGTTCTGGATTCTCGCGGGCGGAGTGGTCGGCCACGCGCGACGACAGCCGTTCGAGTCTGAGAGAGGTTAGACCGTCCACCAGTCAGTGCCGTCGCAGACCAACTCTTCGGAGGCGTTGTTCGTGCCGATCGACGCTGAGGAGTTGCCGTCGATCGTACCGCCGCTAGGCGTCGTGATGTTGATCTGATTGCCGGCCGTCGACGACGTGTTTTTGAGGCCGACGTGACGCCCAGCAACAGCAGGAGGCAACTCTGCGGTTGCGCTATTGCTCGACGTATCGAAGAGCACGTACTCCCCATGTGACACAGTGTAGTCAGCCGTCCGCGGCCCCACGACAATCGCGCGGCGGATGGTATCGAAGGCGAAAAAGTCCGGCGACGACCCTCGCCAGTCGCTTTCGAGTCCTGCATACCCCACGGGGTGCTCGCTGTCGAGCGCGCCGTCGATCACGCCGATGTCCGCCGGTCCCGCCGAGATCCCCGGCCGGAGGTGGGGCTGGGGCAGGCGGGCGTTGCCAGCGCCGTCGCGCAGCCGGTAGATCGTGTCGATGTCGCCCGTCGTGACCGTGACGTTCGAGAGGTGCGTGGGATGGGTGCTCTGGATGTCGACGACCGTGTGCCCGCTCCCGACCACCGGCTCGGGCTCGTAGTTGAGCGAGCGGACGTCAAGGCTCGCGTTCGCGTTAATCATCGTACCCATCGTCCCCCCGCCGTTCAACTTCTTGACCGTCATCGAGATCCCGCCCGCCTCCAGTAGCGTCGACGGGCTTCCGGAGGTCGTGTCCACCGGGTAGGCGTTCACCCCCTTGAGACCGATCTCCAACCCGCCGGTGAAATGGAAGAGTGCCGGCACGTCGCCCGCGTCGACCTGCCCGACGCGGAATGGGCCGAACTGGCAGGCAAAGAGTCCGCCGTCACCCTTGAGCGCCTGTCCGCGGTGGTTGAGAATCCAGATGTTGCCGAGCTGGCCGTCGGTATAGAGCGGTCCCTGTGACGACTCGACGTGGATCGCCGGGGCGGTCGCGGCGACGTCCTCGCCAACGCCGAACACCTGAAAGCCCAAGAAGTCAGAGTTGCCCCCACCAACGACCTTGAGGATAGTCTCGCCGCTGCCGCCGTCGTAGTTGATGACTGAGCGATTCCCCCACCCGAGAATCGAGCAGTTTTTCGTGTCGGCGACGATCGTCGCGTCTTCGTGGACCGTGGAGGGTGGCAGGAGCACAGCCCCCTGACCGCCGGCCGCCTTTGCGATGTCGTAAGCGTCCTGGACGGGCGTCGTGGTCGCCGCGGGATCGATCGCGTCGCCCGACCCCAACCCCTCGCCGACGGGGACCACACGGCCGTCGAGCGAGCTCTGGACGCTCGCGTCGTCGACCGAGAGGTCGGACTCGGCGTTGACGCCCGGCTTCGAGAGCGAGGTCTCGGTGATGCCAGCGTGGGTCGGCTGCTCGCGAACTCGCACCCGGCGGATCGCCTGCCGTTCGTCGCTGGGCAACGAGGACGCCCCATTGCCCGGCACCGTAATGACCGCGACCGGCAATCCCGTGACATCCGCGAACGACCGCGGTGCGGGTCGGGCGGCGTTCCGGGGCGTTTCCTGGGTGCTCGCCACACCCTCGCCCCACGCGAGCCCTCCCTGCGTCCCGCGGAGCACGTCGACAGTCCCCGCGTCAGTGACGTACACCACGTCCCGCCGGGGCTGGCTGTCGCCGAGGTCTACGTCGACGGTCTGCTGGTTGATGTCAGACTGCTGGCCGTCGACGACCGCCGAGCCACTCGCGAGCGATAGCGCCGCGCGACCGTCGCCGAGTGTGCCGGTGTTTAGCGTGACCGTGAGTGCATCGTCCGCCGCATTCCGGGGGATATGCGTGTCTGTCCGCCGTTCTTTGATGTTCTCGACGAGCGCCCAGTCCGGTTGTTGGTTGTCAACTAAATAACTCATGCTGTCAGGGGTATGCGTTGGGATACTGCGACGAGTAGGCGTCGCGGCTGTTGCTTGCGCCGTCGCCGAACTCCGTGCCGTCGCCGAGTCGGGCGAGGCCGCGAAGCGCGAGCGGCGGGTCGTCGCGGCTCAGAAGCGTCCCGATCACGCCGTCGTCGAGCGCGCCAAAGGAGAGGGTGCGGTTGGCTTCGCCTGCGGCATAGGAATATTCCACACTCCGAAGGGGGAGGACTACTGGCGACAGCGGCTCCGGGGCCGCAGTATCAAACTCAGAGACACGGTGTGTATGCCCGGGTACGAGATCGCCGACGATCCCCGGCAGGGCGTCGATGTCACCCGAGATCTGATAGCTCCCCCGCAACTCGTCGAGTTTTGATATCGCGAACTCGCGACACGCGGCGTCGCTCGCGAGACCGGGCTTCGTGACCTCGAAAACCTTGCGCTCGCCGCCCGTGATCGCCCGGGCCTCCATGCCGGGGGCGGACGCCTCGCCGCGATACCGTCGTGCCTGCGCGGGATAGTCCGCGCCGTGGACGACGACGTCGGTGTGATAGTCTCCGGTGTCGAGCTGGGGCGAGACGCCGCCCTGCTCGGCGGTCCAGCGTGCCTCGCGGACCTGTGTGCCGGGCAAGAAAACCTCCACGAGCACGCCCGGACCGCGTTCGGAGTAGTCCACCGACCAGACCATGCCCGCATATCCACACAACTCCGCAAAGGCCGATAGCGGCGTCCCCGAGACCTCAAGCGGCGCATCGGCCGGGATGCGCGCGACCCGCTCACCCCGCACCGGCTCGGGCGGCACGACCACGACTCGGATCTCCCCGTCGGTGCGTGGGGTGATATGCTCGGCAGCGAACTCACGGATCGCGCGCCACGCCGCGATGCCCTGATAGGAGGCTTCGACACCGCCGGATTTGAGTCGCTGAAGCGGGCCGAACCCGGTAATCTGTGCCTGTTGGCTGCCCGTGTCCGCGTCGGGGGCCTCAAACTGCCCCGAGAGCACGCGATCGCCGTCGAAGCCGAGCACCCAGTTGGATTCTGCGAACCGGAACAGTCGCGGTTCGGCCGCGAACTCGACTTGGATCGACGACGCCGCGAGCGCCTCGTCGGTCGCCGAGAAACTCAGGAGTGCGCCGTCTGCGTCGCGCTCGCTGCCGGTGGTCGTGAACAGCAGGCGGTCGCTGGTCGTGCCGGGAGCGGGTGTCGGCTCCACAACGAGCCCCCACGAGTCGGTCGCCGCGAGGAGCTGGTCGGCGGACTTCTCGGTCGAGTAGAGCGCTCCCGTGACGCCGCCGTAGGTCGCCCCGGCCGGGCCGGAGAAGGTCGCGCCGCGGGCGGGCGTCGGTGTGATCTCGGTCTCAGTGCCGCCGTAGACGCTCCCGGTCGCGCCGCCGTAGGTCGCCCCCATCGCGCCGCCGAAGGTCACTCCGGTGTCGCTCATGGATCGATTTCGGCGTTATTCAGCGAGCAGCGGAAGGTGGCAGTGTAGCGGTTTGAGGAGTCGGCTGCGTTCGAGTTCTGGAATCTGAAAACCAGACGGTACGAATCGTTCTGCGGATCGGCGACTGCGATGTTGCCGGTCCCATTGGTATCGTAATCAACCGACTGGCCAGTCGAATAAACGCTGACCTGCCCAGAGCCCGTGTCGCGGACGATCTCAGCGCTAATGTCGTTCTCTACGACAGCCTGATTCGAGTTGATCGAAGATCGCCACACGACGAATCGATGATCCGGCGGCACAGTCAGAAACGACCGCTGCGGGTCGTCGGCGTTGTCGGTCCCAGGGATCGTCTCAGACTTGCCTGGAACCTGGATCGTGAGGTAGTTGCGCCGAAACTGGTTGTGAAAGGTGCCCCCGAGGTTTTGGCTGTTCTCGACGGTCGTGTCGAGCGGGTCAGCGAGGTCGACATCGAGTGCCTCGATCGACGGTTGGAGGTTGGTCTGCGCGACGAAATCCCCCGAGATGCCCTGCACGTCGTAGTTGCGGATGTCTTGAGCGGTGATACCCGTCGAGTCGCTCACGGAGGGGCGGACGTAGACGATTGCCCGGAGGACGCCGCCGACGAGCGTCCCATCGTCCGGCGCGGGCTGCCAAATGTTCGGAAACGTCCCTTCCTGACCGTCCTCGGCGTCCGTCGGGCGCTTCGGGGCTTCGTTGCCTTTCACGACTCCGACGCCGTTCGCCGTGGCCTCGATCACGTCGATCCGCGGGTTGTTCGTCGCCGGGTCAAGCTCGACTTTCTGGCTCGGGAGCGAGACGTCCTCTCCGCCGACGTTGATGGTGCCGTTGCTAACGTCGACGTAGATGCTCGACGTGTCGGTGGTGTTCGGCGTGACTTCCAGCCCACTTTTCCAGTAATCACCCCCGCTCGTGGCGGTGTAGATGCCGTTCAGGAGCAATGCGCGGATGCCGTGTGAGTTCTTAGCAACTGCTCTCATGTGTTAGATTCCTCCGTTTTCGAGGGCTTCGCGGACAGCGGCCGTATCGCTGTAGTCGCCGAGTTGCGCGAGGTACGCCAGTTCGACGTCGACGAGACACTGCTGTTCGGGCACTTCGGTCGAATCGTCGACGCCAGCAATCAGTCCCCAGACCCCGCGACCCGTACTGTCCCAGTCGGCCGGCCGGAGTGCGACGAGCAACGACCCACCCGGCGGCTGGCCATCGTGCGTCTCGGTGTACTCGACGCCTCCTCCCATCGGCTCGTGGAGAGCGTACAGCCCGGCGTAGTCCTGGTACGCAACGAGACGCTCGTAGCGGTCGATGTGGGGCTCAGTGCGGCCGTCGGGGACGAGTTTGAAACTCCAGGTGCCGGTTGTGCCAATGCTTGGTGCGGGCTGACTCTCCAGCAGGATCGACATCTCGATGACGTCGCTGCCGGCCGGGTCGATGCGCCATGCCGTCGTGTCCTGATTCTGACTCATCCTGAGTAGCTCTTCCGTTCGAGCGAGCGCTCGATCTGTTGCCACCACTCCTCGAAGGTGGTCGTCGCGATGTCATGGACGTCCTCCAGCCCGACGCCCTGGAACGCGCCGCTCTCGATCGTCTGGTCGATGTAGACGTCGCCGTTGCTCCCGCCGCTCCCCGCCGTCCCGGAGCGACCGGCACTCCCACTGGCTGCATCAGAGAGCATCTGATCAAGCCGACCGAGCGGCAGGACCGCCTCGTCGTCGCTGCCCTCGCCGATCATCGCGAACGTCGGCCCCGTCGCGATGCCACCCTCGGCGAGCTGGGGAATGTCGAAGGACTGACCGCCGATGGTCGCGCTCGGGATCTTCAACGTCCCGCCCCCGATCTTCTTGCCAGCGATCTTCTGGCTCGGGAGGCTGATCGAGTCGCCGCCGATCGTCACCTCGGGGACCGTGAGCTGATCGGGGAGCATGTCGTTGAACCCCGAGACCGCCCAGTCGGCGGCGTTCTCGAAGGCTGTCTCGATCCCGCGACCGACCTCTTCGAACGCCCCGACGACGTCGGATTTCGCGTCGTTTTTGATATACGAGGATATGTCGGAGATCAGGCCCTTGATGATCGAGTTTCCGCCGCCGATGATCTGGAAGGCAAAATTCTTGAACTCCTTCCAGACGCTGTTGAGAAGGCTGTAGGCGGCTGAGCTGAGATCGAACGTGCGGATGTACGTCGCGATCTCGTTGAACATATCGGGGATCAGTGACTGGCCGATCAATCCCTTGTAGAGCCCCTCAGCGGCTGCCATCACGGCGTCGAACAGGAACTCGCCGGCTCCCTTGAGATCGCTCCAGGCCTGATTTTTCAAGTAGGAGACGATCCCACCAACGATCCGTCCGAAGCTGTTTTTGAGCTTGGTAGCGCCGCCGGATTTCAACCAGTCGCCGATCCCGGAGATCGTGGACTTGACAGCCTGTCCAACGATCCCGCCGATCGCGAACAGCGAGAGGATGGTGAGACGAATACCCTTCCCGATCGCACGGAACCCCTGTTTGATCAGGCGAGTGCCGTTGTTCTGGAGCCAGTTGCGGATTTTCGGCAGCCCGTTCTTGACAGTTCGGCGAGCGGTGTCGATGATCGTGAGAACGGCGGGACCGATTTTGCGGCCGAGCGATCGGAACGCTCCCTTGAACAGCGTGAGGCCGCGCGTCTTGACCCACGACGTCGTCGACGAGATCGCACTGTTGATCTTCTTTTTCAGATTGAGCTGATCGAGCGCGTTTCTCGACTGTGTCGAGAGGAATCGGAACGCGCCCTGGAGCATCGGGACACCGGAGCTGCGGATCCAGCGGTTCGCTCCCCTGAGACCGCCACGCAGCTTGGGGAGAAGGTCCTTCTTGCCGAATTTGAACGCGTTCTTCCCCTGTGTCGAAAGGAACCCGATCGCACCCTTTGCCTTCTGGACGCCGGGCCCGCGAACCCACTGCCAGGCCTTGTTGAGTCCGCCCTTGATCTTCGGCAGCAGATTCTTCTTCCCGAATTTGAACGCCTGCTGTCCCTTCGTGGAAAGGAATCCGAGCGCACCCTTCGCCTTCTGAACACCGGGGCCTCGGACCCACGACCACGCCCCCTTTAGGCCACCTTTGACTTTGGGGAGCAGGTCGGATTTGGCGAACTCGAAGGCGTTCTGGCCTTGTGTGGATAAGAATCCGAGCGCGCCTTTCGCCTTGGTGACGCCCTGCGTTCGGACCCACGACCAGGCTGCGGAGAGGCCGCCGCGGATCGCCGGTACGATCTGCTCGCGACCAAATTCGAATGCATCCAGCGCCTGCGAGGCGAGGAAACCCAGGGCCTTCTTCCCGAGCTGGACGCCGCTCGTGCGGATCCACGTCCAGGCACGCCCGAGTCCCTTCCGCACCACCGGAACGATGTTCTCGCGGCCGAACTCGAACGCCGCGAGTGCCTGGGTGGCGAGGAAGGCGAGCGCCTGCTTCGCGAGACCGACGCCGTTCGATCGGACCCACGTCCAGGCCTTGCCGAGGCCCGACCGAACGGCGGGGAGAATATGCTTCTTGCCGAAGCTGAAGGCGTTGACAGCCTGGCGGCCGAGGAATCCGAGCGCCTTCTTCGCCAGTGAAACTCCCGTCGAGCGAATCCAAGTGAGCGCGCCGCGAAGGCCCGATCGGATCACGCTGTCGACACGGGAGAGTGCTCGCGAGAGGTCGCCGACCCCACCCGCCGCGGCGGCGAGATCGTAGAGGGCGACGCCGAGGCGGCCGATCCACCCCGCGAGTGGCTGGAGTTTCTGCGCAGTTCTGAACACCGCTTGCCCGAAACGGGCTACCGGGCCCGCAGCCCGCCGTCCCGCCGCAAACAGCGCCGACAGCGCCGGCACCAGATTCGTCGCGATGAAGTTGCCGAACTTCGTCATCGCCGGCAGCGCCTTTCGAGCGACCGACATGAACAGCGACACGAACTTGGGGATGATCGTGAACGCCGCGCCACCGAGCGCTCGCAGAGCGGACGTAAACGGCTTGAGATTGCCAGTCGCGTCGAGCAGCGACTTGACGAACGGGACGATCGCGTTCAGCCCATCTTTTATCAGCGGGATGAACTGGGAGCCGAACTGGACGATCAGTGGCTTCAGTTCGGCCTTCAAATCTGCGAGCGTCTTTTTCAACCCCTTCGTCTCTTCATTAAAAGCGAGGAGGCCGGAGCCGAGGATCGCCCCGAACGCCATCGCGAGCCCGCCGACCGCACCGGCGGCCAGCGAAAGTGCCGGCAAGAGCGGGGCGAGCGCGGCCGTGGCGAGCCCGGCTACGCCGATAAACCCCAGGAAACTCACCGTCAGCCCCTTGATGCTCGACGAGGCGAGCGCTCCGGCAGGACCCATCCCGAACAGCGCCGTCGTGAACAGTCCCGCCCCGCCCGATGCCGCGGCCGCTTTCGCTCCGGTTTGAGTGGCCTCGTCACCGACCGATTCGATCGAGGAGCTGGCCGCCCGCGCCGGCATGACTGTGTCGCCCATCTCGTCGGCGACATCCGAGACCTCCGACGCGAGTGTCGCCGTGGGGGGCGTGCTCGTGGCTGCCGATCCGCCGACGTCGTCGATCCCTTCGGCGGCGGCGTGCGTGCCCATCGAGAGTTCGCCGACCTCTTGGGAGAGGTCGTCCACCTGCGACGAGAGGCCCTGGACAGCCACCGAGTTCGACGCGGATACTCGGCCGAGGCTCTGGATTTCGTCGTTTGTCTCGTCGATCATCCCCTCCATCGTGTCGAACGCGCCCGCGTTCCCCAGAACGGTGCTTTCGATTCGGTCGAGCTGCCCGTCGAGGCCGCCGAGGTTCTTATCGAGCGATGACGCATCGTCGCTGGCGTCGTCCATCGCGTCGCCGGCGCTCTCCATCCCAGAGGTGAAATCCCGCTCTCCCTGGAGCACGATGTTCGCGAGGACTTCGCCTTGAGCCATTGTGGAGGGTATTCAGTTCAGTTTGGACTGGAGATCGCCAGCCTGGTCGCTGCGCTCATCGAGACGCTCGCCGAACTCCGTGACCACGAACAGCCGCTCGGCACGTCCGCACTCGCCCAGTTCGTGGGGCCACTTGCCGTAGGCACGGCAGAGTTCACCGAGAGCGGTTCCGGCGTCGCTCCGCGCGAAAGGAGAGCGCGCCTTCAGTGCGATCCTGGTAGTGGTGGTACGTCGCGAAGACCACCTCCACGCGGAACCCGTCGGGATAGTTGTCGCGGTCGGCCCACCACTCGCGATCGAGTGCGTCACCGGCAGTGATCTCGGCGAGGAACCCGTCGGCCCACGCGTCGAAGTCGTCGAGATTCTCGAACAGTTCGGCTGCCTCGTCGTCGAGTTCAGCCTTCAGCGCCTCAGCGTCCTCCGCGTCGACGTCCTCGGCGGCCTGCTCGACCTGCGCGATGAGTGTGATCCGATCCTCGACCGCTGCCTGCTGCTCCTCGGTGAGCTTGACCATCTCGACGGGGATAGTGGTCTCCTCGGCGAGCCCTTCGAACGCTTTTGCAGTCCAGGTCTCGTCGAGAGACTGCTCGATCGCAGCGAGGGTGTCTTCCTGAGTGGCGTCGTCGATCTCGTCCCAGTTGCGGACGTCGTCATCCTCGCTACCGTCAAGCGACTTCTCCTGCATCGCGTCGACGAGCGTGTCCTGCTGCTCGGGGTTGCCGAGCTCGTCCCAGGCCTCGCGATCTTTCGAAGTCTCGAAGCCCACGCCGCCGTCGCCACCCTCCGCGGCGCTCATTTAGAGCGTCCCCCCGAGGCCGAGCCGGACGGGGCGCTGGCGGAGGTGCCAGACGATCGAGATCGTCGAGTAGTCGTCGACGTTGATCTCGCCGCCGTCGTGCGCCACCACGTAGTTGCTGGCTCCGATCTGAGCTTTGTAGTCGCCCGCGTCGTAGGCGGCCTGATCGGCGTAGACCGAGATCCGGAACGCCTCGTTGCCGTCGCGGCCGGGGTCGTAGGTCCCGCGCTCTTTGTTGTCCTCGGTGAGGAGTCCGAGCGCCTGGAGCTGGGCGGGCCCAGTGAGCATGTTCGCCGCGTGGGAGATCTCCCAGGCCTCGCTCACGGGATCCTTCTGGAGGATGAAGTCGCCGTGCTCGCGGTTGTCCGCGATCTCGGCGTTCGGACTCATCTCGATCGAGTCCGTTGTGGAGCCGACAACCGTCCACGTCGGGGCGGTCGCGGTGTGGTCGTCCGTGGTCTCGATGACGATGATGTCACCGACAATGCGCTTGTTCTCCGCTACGGTGGATGTCATGGATGTGTCTACCTCGTGTCAGTACGGATGCTTCGCTTCCTTCTTCAGCCGCAGATCGATGCTGCCGACCGTCTCGTCAGTCCGTTCGGTTTCGAGCTCGAACGCCGTCGTCTCCTCGACGTACAGGTACTCGCAGGTGCCGTCGAGCGATCGATCGTCGTACAGTGACGACTGGACCGCGCCCATCTGGGCGATCGTCTTCCGGAGGTTCGACGCGTAGTCGCGGGGGTCGTTCCGGTCGAAGACCGAGACGTTGACGTTGATGTCGTGGAGTTCCTCATCGCGATCGCTTGCCGCGTCGTCGCGCACCTTCCGGAACTCCAGCACCATCGCGAGCGGGTACTCCACGCCGGCGGGTCGCTGCTGGCCCTCGATCACATACGGTTGCCCGTCCGGATCGAGACCCCACTCGATCGCCGCCGCTTCGACCTGAACGACCAGGGCGTCGAGCGTCTCCTCGTACCACGCCGCCCAGTCGAGCGGGTCGGCGGCCTGGCCGGTACCGGGCGGGTGCTCCATCGGGTTGATGTCCGCCATTCAGTCGAACACCCCCCGATTGCGGAGCACCTGCTCGGCGATGTCGTCGGCCTCGGACTGAGTCTCCCGCAACGGTTCGCTCACGAAGTCGTGAGCTTCCGTCCCGTAGCGGGCGATCGACCAGTAGATCGAGTCGAATCCGCCAGGGTAGTTGTTCCGACGCGCCCACCGCGCGAGCGCTTTGTTCTGGCTCGGATCGCTCGATCCGGGCGGGTGGGGGTCGGACCCTTTCAGGTACGGCAGGGTGTAGTCGACACCGCGCTGGCCGCCAGCGACGACGCGCATCCCGCCACTACCGCTCTCGACCACGCGGATCGTCCCCTTGAGCCGGCCAGTGTTCGTGCCGACTGCGCGTTTCATCCCGCCGACGGCGTACTCGCCGATCGCCCGCTGGACCGCCCGCGCGTGTGCGGGCATCGCATCGGCGAGGTTGTGGAACTCGTCGGCTTCTTCCTCGAGCTCGGCAGCGAGTTCGAGATCGATGCGGACGGGCATTCAGTTGCCCACCCCCACCTCACGATGAGATTTCAGCATCCCACGGATCTCGGCGTTCCAGGCGACGGGGATGTTGACCGCCATCTCGAAGCTGTCCGCCTGGACCACCATCCCCTCGCGTTTCTGGGCCATCCCGACGACCGTGTGGTCGACGAGCTTCATCTCGGCCTCCCGGACGGCGGGCGGCGGAGTCTGGTAGCCGTGGTCGAGATCGACCTCAATATTGCCGTACCCGGGCGGCCACTCCGCCTCGGCGACGTGGTTCCGGGCCGCAGCCGAGTGCCGACCGACTGCGCCGCTCGTTGCGGGGTAGTCGCTCGGCCCCGCGCGGACGGGACTCGCCCGCCCACCCGTCCGCACCAGCGAGCCCGACGCCGGCTTGACGTGCCAGGAGTCGGTGTCAATCGATGAGCCGTCGATCCGGACCTCCTGGACGTCACGCACCGGCGACGGTAGCGAGAGCACCGACGTCCCGCGCTCGCCGTCGAGCGTGACCGTCTCTCCCTCGTGGAGTTCGAAGTCGCGCCGACAGTAGTCGTCGATCCGACCCTTTGCTTTCGACTGGAGCTTTTCGAGGAAGTCCTGCCAGTCAGTGGTGCCGTCGCCGTCCTCGTCGGCCGTGGTCGAGAGCCCGAGGCTCTGTGGATCGGTCTGGATGTAGCTGGTGAGCTCGTCGGGGTTGGCGTACACCGTCTCTCCCGACGAGGTCGTCGGCACTACGCCGACCCTCCGCTATCGAGGCGTCCTTCGAGTATCGACTCTGCCGCCGCGTTCTCGTCGCGGTACGGGGTCGGACAGTCTTCGCCACCGTCCCGTTGTACCGACGTGAGGGCGTGCTGGGCGACCCACCGAGGGACCTCGACCGCGTCGTGTGCGGCGCGGGCCGAGTCACTCATCGTCATCGGCCTCCTGCCAGCCGTAGGGGTCAGCCCCCTCGGTCTGGCCCGTGATCTGTGGGTAGCCGACGAGCGCGACGCCCTCCTTGTCGAGATCGCGACCGACCTGCTCGAAGTGATAGCACTCCGGGTTCGGACACTTCAGGTCGAGACCGATGTCATGGCCGTCGACGCCGCGCCTCCGGATCCGGTGGACGAACATCGGCAAGTCGCCGTCGCAGGCGTCACACCGGAGGTCGTCGGCGAGATCGTCGCGGTCGAACTCCCCGATCGGCATCCCCGCAACCCAGAGGTTGTCGCACTCCTCGCCCGCACCGACGTGGATGCCGACTCCCCGCTCACCGAGTTCGCGGAACGCCNCCATCAGAGATGTGTATAAGAGACAGCCTCCTGGTCGCGGAGCTCGGCCAGCTGCTCACGGATCTCGTCGCCACTCTGATTCGCGGCGATCCCATGGGCCTGGGCGTAGTCCTGGAGGTCGGGCTCGTCGTCGGCCCGGTACTCCACGTCCGAGAGGTCCTCGGGGATCTCGGGACGGTCCTCGGCCGGCGCGGCGAGATCCTCGTTGCCGGCGCGGTAGTCCGCCACGATCTCGGCGACGCGGTCGTCCTCGTCCTCGAGGATCGCTTCGAGAGACTTCTCGACCACCTCGTCGGTGACTGCTTCGAGATCGGAGCGCTCGCAGTTGCGCTGGGCCGTCTGGTTCGCCGTGAGGATCAGCGCCTCGGGCGAGTCGACGACCGCGTTGCCGATCTTGTGGACGCCCTGGCCCTCGATCCAGCGGTACGGGACGCCGTGCCGAGGGCCCTCTGGCGGGAGGTAGCCCTTGACGCCGTCGACCGCCATCTCAGGGAAGCCCCGTGAGCAGCGAGGTGTACTCGTGCGCGCCGGCGTCCTGAAGCATCGTCGAGTAGCGCTTCAGGAAGAACCGGTCGGAGTCCTCGGTCTTCGCGAGGGTCTCCATCACCGTCGACGCGAGGTCGTGTACCGCGTGGAACCGCATGTCGACGGTGAGCAGGTTCCGACCACCGGGGTTCGCGCTGGCGTCGTACGCCGTGTTCGGCATGTAGTCCGAGTGGACCAGCCGGTGACCGTCGATCATCACCGACTGCGCGCCGAGGTTGATCGCCCCCGTCGGTCCGCCCATGATCTCGACCGGGTCGTGGTCGTCGAGGGCGTTCTTCAGATCAGTGATGGTTTTGAGGTCCGTGAACGAGACCGTCGTCGAGAGGTTGCCACCCTCCTCGACGGCCCGGCGGACGTTCTCGCGGACCATCTCCGGCGTGATCGTCGACCCAGCGCCGGCGTCGGGCGTGCGGTCCTGGCCGTTGTCCTTCGCCAGCGTCCGCATCCCCTTGTACGCTCGCTCGTCGGTGATCGAGCCGTCGGTGGTGCCGTTCGTGGGGTCGCCGTTCAGGACGAGGTTCTCCCCGAAGTGAGCCATCGACGTCGACTTCGCCCGCTGCTCGACGCCCATCGCGTTCCGGAACCCGCCCGACGCGAGGTTCATCGGGCCCGAGACGCTGCCGGTGACGCGGTAGTACGTCATCGACTGGGTCTTTGGCTGCGTGGTGAGATCCGAGTCAGCAGGGACGTCGCGCTCGCCACCGATCGACGGCTGGGAGAGCTCAGTCACCGAGTCTTGCTCGACGGTGTTCGAGTTGCGCGCCAGCTTCGGGAGCATGTCCCAGGCCGGCGTGTTCCGGTCGGTGAGCCACGTCAGGTCGTTGAGCGGGTAGGTCGGGAGCTGATAGTCCGCGACGTTGAGGCCCTTCGCCGCGGCGACCTGGGCCATCGCCCCGCGGAGGCTCGCGCCGTCCTGCATGAGCTCGTCGATGGCGCGGTACTCGCCCTGGTAGGCCTTCTCCAGTTCCGGCCGGGCGTCGTAGCCCTCTTCGCCGGTGATCGCACCGAGCGGGTCGGAGATGACCGTCTTGTCCGGGATGTCCCCGAACGCTGCCGAGAACTCCTTTTTCGCGTTGACGGTGTCGCTTCGCGGCGTGGCGATGAGCGCGTCACTCATTCGTCGTCACCGCCCTCGCCACCAGCGGTTCCGGCACGCTTGATTGCGGCCGCCCGATCGCCGTTCGAGACGAGGTCGGTGCCGTCGTCCTCGTCTCCGTCACCGACGCCGTCGAGCTGGGTGCCGAAGCCCTGCCGGCCGGCGACGCCGTTCGACAGCTGGTCGATCTTCTTTTCGAGCGTGGCGATCTGTTTTTCGACGCCTGTCGCAGGTGCGCCGAGGTCCTCGGCAGTCTCCTCGTCGATCACGCCAGCGTCGACCAGCTGGTCGATGGTCTCGCCGTCGAGATCTCCGTCGACGTCGGGGTCGTCACCGTCGCCCGAGCCACCGTCGCCGCCGGCGGCGATGTCGTCGGCGACGTCTCCGAGCGCGTCCTCGACCGTGTCCTCGACGATCGAGCGTACGCCTTCGGTCGTGAGGTCCTCGCCCCCACTACCGCCGCCGTCCGAGCCACCGTCGTCGGGATCGGCGTTCTCAACCGCTTCCTCCGCGGCGGTCTCGGCCGCGTCCTCGGCGGCCGCCGTCGCGTCTTTCTTGATCGATGCTTCCATGTCGTCGAGCCGCTCCTCAAGTTCGTCTTCCATTTTGGTGTCCTCTGGTTCGTTGCCGTACGCGCCGCTACCGGCCGATTTCGCCACTACAAAACTCGCCGCCTGCACCGCCGGATCGTCGACGATCGAGACGTGCGTCGCCTTCTCGAGCTCGACCGTCCACGTCTCGCCCACGGGTGCGGGCGGGAGTTCGAGCGAGGGCCCGCCGCCCGCGAAGGAGTTCGCGACCGCTGGCTGTGCGCCCGCGCCGCCCTGCTGTCCGACGGGGCGGGCGATCTCCTGGATGTCGAGCTCGTTGCCGTCGTCGTCGAGCACCCGCGCGATCGGGCCGAACACCGACAGACCCTGATACGTCCCATCGGCGACGCCGGCCCACACCTCATCGTCGGCGATCTTCGCCGAGAGCATCCACGCGCCCTGCGGGATTGTCCGGTCGGCCTCCTCGAACGTGAGATCCTGTTTGGCGACCCACGACTCGGTGGGATGGCCCACCTCACCGCCGGCGTGCATCGCGTCGATCTCGCCGGACGGCAGGAACGACTTCGCAACCTCGGCGATGTTCTCCGCACGATACTCGTGGCGCTCCCGGTCGGGCTCACCGGGCACCAGAACCGGCGCGGTCACGATACGCTGGGCGCTGTCCTTGCGGACGATCGGACCGCCAACCGTAGCCGCGCCTGTCATCACTGATGCCGAGGAACTATACCCTCCTTAGTTCAGCAAAAGTGGACGGTTGCTGTGAAACCGCAAGCAGGCGAGCGTCTACCCCGAGTAGACGGGATGAACTAAGGAAGATAGCGCGCCGACTGGCGGCTGGGTCGCAAGGCCCACCACCCTCCCCCCGCTCGGAGAGGCGGGACGAACTGGAAAACCCACGTCAAAGAGCGTGGTCGAGACCTGTACGACGGCTGCACGTCGTGGTTGGTTTGTCACCTGCACGTTCCGCGGGCGCGACGCCGTGGCGGACGCTCCGACCGCTCGGCCATCCGCGCCCTACATTTTTGTCCCGTAGAACTATCAACCAAGAGGGTGTATAGTTGCGAGCATGGGCCTCATCACTGGAGTGATCCGGCTCGCATGGTTCCTGACGGTCGGCTGGCTGCTCGGCAGCGCATACTTCCTGCTCATGCTGCTATTGAGTCCATTCGGGACGCTGTCGAGTGGGCGCGTGCTCAACAACACGCAGTCGATCATGTTCCTGAAAACGGACGGCTAACGGTCGTAGAGTCCCGAGTCGTGGAGCCAGTCGTAGAGCGTCTGCTTCGAGACGCCGAGCCGTTTCGCCGCCGCCGTGCGACTCTCGGGACCGAGTTCGGCTCGGAGCAGCACTCGGTCGATGGACTGCCCCTTCTCGGCGGCGACCTCTTCCATCCGGCGTGACGGGTCCGCAGCCCACTTCCGGACCTTCGAAACCGTGGTCTGGGGCGCGAGAGTAAAGTCGCAGCGGCACATGATCCCCCACACCGACGCGCCGGGGAACTTCTCGTCGACGGCGGGCGGGCCGCCGTCCTTCGTATAGTCGACGGTCCAGGACTCGCCCGGCCCAACGGTGACGCCATCCATGTCGCGGTGGGACGGACGCACGCGGTGGTCCGACGAGTCGATCCAGGTGCGCGCCCAGCCGCCCACCTCGTCGCCAGTCGCCTCGGCGTACTCGGTGCGACCCTCTTTGGCTGCCTTGCCCAGCTGGTCGCGGGCGAGGCGTTCGGCCTCGTAGCCAGTCCACTGCTCGGAGAGGTCCTCGATATTCTCCTCGACGGTGGTGATCCGGTGGCCCTCGGTCCACGCCGTCTGGAGAACCTCGCGGAGATCGTCCTCGAGGCGCTGGCTGATCGGCTTCGTGATCTTCAGCGTCCGGTCGCGAATCCGCTCGACCACGCGATCGCGCACCTGGTCGAGGTCGACGTCCTCGATCGAGAGGCCGGCCTGCCGGAGTTCGGAAAGAATAGACTGCTCGCCGTCGGTGATCTTCTCGACCTTGTGCTCGACGACGACGTCGCGGACGTCCTCGGCGAACCCGATGCCGATCACCTGCTTGACGAGCTTCATCAGCTCGGGGAGGTTCTTCTGGGCGGCCACCTCCTTGGGCGACTTGCCCTGGTGGTTCTCGGTGGGGTAGCGGAGTAGCTGCTGGTTGCCTTTGATCTGCCGGCGGACGTCGTCGATCGCCGACTCGTAGACGTCCTCGACGTCCTCCTGGAGGGCCTCGATCTCGCCGGGTTGGAACGAGAACTGCCGGTAGTCGTCGGTCTCCCGCAACGCCTTCTTGCTGACGACCTCGGCACCCTCGGGGAGCCAGTAGCCCTCGTCGCCGGCGTAGCTTTTCGCGGCGGCCGCGTCCTGACCGCCGTCGCTAAAACCCGTATCGCCGCCGTCGTTGGTGGGCGTCTGGTTCTGCTGGAGGCCCTCACCACCGGGCCCCTGCGAGTTCTGGTTCTCGCCCTCAGGTGTGAGCCCCCCTCCGTCGTTTCCGCTGCTTCCGCTGCTCGATCGCGTCTGGGGCGTCCCGGGCTTGTCGCCCCATTCGACCGGATCGAGCCCGCGCTCCTCACGGATCTCGTTGACCGTCGTGACGCCGCTCTCCAGTTTGAGCTTGTTCGTCTCGGCGATTTCCCGCTTCTCCATGATGTCCCGGCCGGGATCGAACTGGAGTTTGATGTCCTCGGAGAACCACCGATGAAGGTACTGCGTGGTCCAGAGCTGTTCGAGGTTGTTGATGATCGCGCCGAGTGCCCGCTTCTTGTACTTCTGACGCTGGCTGACGTCGGTCGCCCGGGTCATCTCCTCGCCGATCGCGAGCCCCGTTTCACTGATCGGCGTCCGGAACGCCGAGGCGACGAGCTTCGCGTACCACTGCTGGCGATCGAGCACCTGGAGCTCGTCGTAGGTCATGTTGAACGGGACGAAATCCGCTTTCCCGCGGGTGTAGGGGTGCTTCATCTGCTCGCCCTTGACTTCGTTCTCCCAGTAGGTCTCGAACTTCTCGTAGTCGCGATCGGACCACTCGTCGCCGATCAGCGTGATCAGCCCGGAGGGCATCCCCTCCTCGAGTTCGCGGATCTCCTTGTCGACCAGCCCGCCCATGATGTTGATGAAGCGGCTGACCATCTCCACGGGCGAGTAGCCGTAGATCCCCGCACGGGTCTGGGTGGGCTGGAAGACGCCCCACATGACGATCTCGCGATCGAGCTCCTCGGGGTTGCCCCATCGCTGCTCGGCGCGTGGGTACTGATAGAAGCGCTGGAGGATCCGATGGTTGTCCCAGTCCGCCGTGAACGTGTTCGGGTCGAGCGGCACGGCCTCGGCACGGCGGCCCTCGACCTGGAGGTTCGTCACGCTCACGCAGTTGCCGACCTCGAGGAGATCGCGCGCCAGCATCGAATTGATGTCATCGAAGGACTCCGGGTTGGGGTTCGGATCTTCGAGGGCGCGTTCGGCCTCGTCGATCACGCCGCTGGCGACGCTGGTCTCCTCGTCGATCGGCACGACCGACCACGGAACGCTTTCGAGATCGCCGAGGATCGCGGCCATGTTCGACTGGACCACGCCCGACTGTGCCAGCTGGCGCAGCGAGAGCGGGTTGTACGAGCGCTGTCGGCCCTTGATCGGGCTCTCGATGTGCTCGGGGACCGACCCGCGTCGCATCCCGTTGTCGTCCTTCGAGACGGCGACCTCGGTCCGCGACCACTCGTTTTGGCCACGGTGGTAGACCTGGCCGCCCCTGTCGTCGACGTGGCCCGCGTCCTCGACGACGTCGCCGGACCACAGTCGCTTGGCTACACCATCGCGGAGTCGTTGGATCGGGGAATTTCGTGCCATCAGAGATCCCCTCTCTGTCGGCCCAGTTCGCGCATATCCCGCGCGAACTCCTCGCCCCGGCGAGGAGTGTTTTCCACCATGAGGTTTGTTGTGTTGGCTGGCTGGGCTTGCTGGGTAACAGCGGCAGCCGCTGCAGCGCCAGCAGCGCCAGTGCCGGGCGGGCCCGGCGGGTCGGGTGGGCCGAGATCGTCGGGCCGCTCATGACCTTCGAGCGCGCCCCGCAGGTCGGTAAAACTCCGTTTCTCGTGGACTTCGTCGCGCGCGTCGAGTTGATCGCGGTGCTCGTGGTCGCGACCGATCCAGTAGCCGACCCCTGCCGCGATCACCGCGCTTCCGATCCAGCCGATCGATTTTGTTATGTAGCTCTTTAGTTTCATGGTCTACATCTCCAGAGATCCGACGCGCGAGCCCCAGTGCTCACGTTGGGCTTGCCAGGCGGCGAGGCCGACCGAGGTGAACGGCTCGCCGTGGCCCTCGTTGGTTTCGACCGCGTCGAGGTCGTTCGTCACCACTGCTAACTGTCTCTTCTGTCTACCGTCGGGAACTAAAATCAGCCGACCGCTCGACGCGTAGACGTCCAGCGCGCCCGCCATCGAGTCCTTCGAGGTTCCCGACAGGCTGACCGGCTCCATCTCGTGGGGTAGCTTGCCCTGCTCCTCGAGGCTCTCGAACTCCCCACGAGTGTCGTCGTACGCGAGCCGGCGCACACCGAACCAGTCGATCGCGCGGCGGAGGTACTCCACCTGGCGCGTGTACGCCCAGCCGTCCATCCACTTCTGATGCAGTTGGACGAGGTGACCGCCAGGCTCACAGACGAGGTCGCCGTCCTCGTTCGGGAGCCACCGCCGCAGCACAGCGAAGATCGCGCAGTGGGCCGGGTGCTTTCGCTTGCCGATGTCGTGGCCGCCCACGACGCCCGTCACCGCTGGCGAGTCGAGCCAATCGCGCAGCTCGTCGGGCATCGGGTCGGTCGCGAGCGATCGATCCTCACCCCAGTCGACGAGCTCGGGCTCGATCAGCTCGCCGAGATCCTCGTCGGTGAAAAAGGCTACCTCGCTCGACTTCGGCGAGCACATGAACTCCTGATTGAATAGCTTCTCGCCGATCTCGCGCTTCCGGCTCATCAGCGCGTCGTAGTCCATCCACTCCGGCCAGATCACGCTCTCCGTCGCGTGATCCTCGATCGCCGGCTGGACCATGTACTCGTAGTCCGCGAGCAGCTCCTCGTCGAAGGTGAAGTCCTCCTCGGTCTGAGGGGTCGTGGTGACGTGGAGCTCCTCGCCGTCCTCGGTCTTCGGGATCGACGAAACGCCCGCTCGGAACACGTTGTTGATCTTCAGGATCTTCGTCGGGTTGAGATCGTTCTCGGGGTCCTGGAACGGGTCGTCGACGTAGACGAACCCGGCGTGGATCCCCCGAACGTGGCTCATCATCCCGTGCGGCGAGAGGGTGATCTCGTGGTCGCCGTCCCACGTCCACTTGCCCTTGGTTTCAGCCGTCGGTTTGAGGTCCTCGAGGCCGGCGAAGTACGGGTTGCGCTCGATCAGGTTCTTGATCGAGTCAGACCCTTCGCCGATGTGATAGCCGGCGCTCTTCTGCTTATAACTGAAATAGTGCATCTCGAATCTGGCGGGTCCGTCGGCCCACTCGGCGTCGTCCATCCCGTTGAACCGGGCCCGCCAGATTTTCCACAGAATATGGATGTAGAAGCCGGTGCTTTTCAGGTGGTTGCGCGGGCCGATGTCACAGGTCTTGTTGCCCGACTGGAGGTGCTCGAGACGACGTCGTACCCACGACCCTCTGGTGAACTCGTCGCCGGGCTCGTCATCGGGCCCGAACGACTGGCTGAAGATCAGGTCGGCGAAGGTTGGGAGATCTCGATACGTCGCCTTGTAGATCGCCGTCCTGGTGGTCCCGTCGAGATCTTCGGGCGAGGCCGCGGCACCGGTGGCAGCGCTCATCCGAGGAGCCGGGTGAGGCCGCCGTTATTCAGCAGGCGGACCAGGCGCTCGATCGCCACCGGCCGAAAGCCGAACCCGGCGGCGAGATAGCCAGCCACCATCGCGACCATCGCGTACGCTGGTTCCCTGGCGACGTCACGCAGCTGCTTGCCCTGGGCTTCGGACTCGCCGATCGCGATGAACGCCAGCCCCAGCATCGCCTCCGGTCGAGCAGCGACGCCCGCCGCGAATCCGAGACCCAGGCCGATCCCGGCGGCGTGCCACTCACCTCTCGTCGAGAGCAGGCCGCGCCAGTCGCCCTCTTCGACCTTGGTCGGGAGAAAGTCGCGCCACTCCTGCCACGAGAACGCTTTAGTCGTCGCGAACGCGTCCGGGTCATCGGCGTGCTCGAGGCACGGGCCTGTCTCGGCACTTCGGCCCCATCCCTCGGGATGCTGGCAGGGATCGCCACTCTCGGTGTCGGTGCTCCCGCAGACCTGTTGGGGTTGTGTCGGCATGATTAGGCCTCCTCGTACCGCTTCTGGTGGTTCGCGATGCGTCGAAACGCCCAGGTGCCGCCGATCAGCCCCGTAAGATACCCCCCGCCTTCGAGCGCGAGCGAGAGCCGTGTCCCGGCGAAAAACCCGCCCGTCGCGACGAGGACGAGGATCAGCCCCACTGAGGAGATCGCGCTCGCGTACCGATCCGAGACGGTGTCGTACCGGGGTGCGCCCCGGATCGCAAAGCCGTACCCGATCAGGAGGAATCCGGCGACGATACCGAGTGCCTTGACCGCGAGTCGGAGGTCGATCACGTCAGTCCTCCCCCTCGTCGTCGGCGGGCGGCACGATGTCGAACGGGAGCAGTGCGGTGATGTCGAGCTGGAGAGTCGCCCACAGAACGACCGCGAAGATCGCAAGTGTGCGGTCGGTGATCGGGCGACCGAACCACCAGCCCCCCGCGGCCATCACCACCAGCACGACCAGCGCGAACGCGCCGACGTAGTTCTTCAGCTCTCGTCGATTCATCCATACGCGGTCCTATCGATGGTGTGAGTGTCATGATCCATTGTCCGCCTCGCCAGGTTGCTTGTTCGAGTCGGTCGATTCGCTGCCGTCCGCATCGTTATCGAGGCGGTTGTGACTCGCCCCGACCACCGCCGTCACGATCTCCTCGGGGACCGAGTGCTCCAGGTCGATCGAGCCGCCGACGTTGACGTCGAGCTCGTTGTCCTCGATCCCGAGGACCTGTGCTTTCTTCTCCAGGTGCTCGGCCTGCTCCTCGCGACGGAACGCCCGCGCCTTCTCGTTGCGGACCTCCTCGAGGCCGACGAACTCGGTGGTGTACTTCGGCTCGCCGTCGATCCCCTTGATCGGATACCGCTCGCCTGGCTGGACGATCGTCGTCCGTCCAGTGAATCGGATTAGAACATCGCGACCGGGTGTCGCCCACTCGGGCCAGTCGGCGTCGCCCGGCTCGATTTGCTCCCACTCAGTCCACTCGAAGTCAGAGACGCGATCGCGACGAACCTGCTCGGTTTCGGGAAACACCCGCTGGATCGGGACCTCCTTGTCGGCGTTCGCTTCGGCCTCGCGAGCCCGATCGTGCTTGCGCTGGAGGGACTCGGCGATCCGGAGGTCCTCTTCTGCCATCCGGTCGCGGACCTTCTCGATCGTCTCCTCGGCATCGCTATCCTTGAAATATTTCCGAACAGTTCGCGGTTTGATGTCGGCGATGCCCTCTTCCTCGAAGTGGTCGGCGATCGCCTCAGCTGACCACCCATCAAGAAAGTGCAACTTCCGAGCGATATGTGCGCGACGCTCGCGCGAAAAAGCCATCAGCCGGGCCGGGGAGTAGCGAGCGCCATACGACGTTTAGAAGAATATTCTTTAAGAGATATAAATGCCGGGGTCAGTCCTCAGCGCACCACGGGCACCTCTCGTCGCCGTTGTCCTCGTAGCGCAATTCGCAGTCGGGACAGATCTTCAGGTGGTCGTCGTTCAACGGGATCGGATCGGCGTACAGCACCGTGACGAGCACCGGCGGGCCCGAGAGCCAGTCGCGCTTGAAGACGATCACCGAGTCGGTTGGGGCGTGGAGTCGGCCGTAGTCCGGGCCTGGGATGCCGATCGGTGGTGAGCGATCGAACTCGTC
Source organism: Halococcus saccharolyticus DSM 5350 (assembly GCF_000336915.1). Lineage (NCBI taxonomy): Archaea > Methanobacteriati > Methanobacteriota > Halobacteria > Halobacteriales > Halococcaceae > Halococcus > Halococcus saccharolyticus. Next base: position 44,766 of record NZ_AOMD01000033.1, read on the forward strand.
GGGGAGATCCCACGGGGCCCAGCCGCGTTGCTCGCAGCACACCCGCTCGGTCCAGCGGTCGTACGCGTGTTCTGTTAAAACCGGCACGAGTCACCGCGACACCTCCAGCAGCGCCTCGTATCCGTCGCGGACCGGGACGTCCGAATCGTCCGTCTCATAGCCCTGCCGGTCGAGCGTGCCACGAACCCGACCCTCATTCTTCGCAATCAGCACCGTGACCGTCTCCTCGCCAGTCCGGCGGATCCGATACGGCAGGCAGTCGATGTCTGCCAGGACCCGGTTGACATCCGCAACCAGCGGGTGCACTCCGTCGCCGGGATCGTCACCGACGTCCGCCGCGTCGGTGTCGGCGGTGCTGCTCATAGCGCCTCCAAGCAGCGCTCGATCTCCTCGAGGTCATATCGGGTGACCTCGCTCCATTCGACGCCATCGTAATAGGTGACGTCCGCCGCGTCGCCGGCGTGGTGCTCCGAGGGGATGCGTTCGACGCGAACGTCGTTGCGCTCGACGGCGTCGTACGCCTCTCGGCAGAGGTCCTCTGTAAGACGACGTCCTTCCGCGGTCGGGTGCGGGGCGAGCGTCAGCCGGAGCGATCGAGCGAACCGGGCGAAAGTGCTCGTCATCGACTCGGCGATGTTGTCGAGAGTGCGGCCGAGGTCCTCGAAGCCCACTCAGACCACCCCCATGATCGCGAGGGCGAACGCGGCGATCATCGCGACCGCGACCAGCACCAGCGCTGCGAGTTTCACGCGGTGATCGGAGTAGTACCGCCCCATCGCTGCGACCGCCGGTCGGAACGCCAGCCGCGGGGCCTGGGTGGGACAGACGTCAAGGTGCAGCTGGACACCGTCCCACTCCGAGCGCACACGGAGCGCCTGGTTCTGTCGATTCCGGGCGGTGACCTGGATCGGCTCGGGTTCGAACCCCCCGCTATCGAAGTGTTGTTGGACGCGCGTGCGCTGCTCCTCGTCGAGATCTCCGGGGAACCGGATCGCCTGCGCGACCACGTTGAATTGTGCCGACTGCGAGGCGTGCAGCAGATCCTCGTCCTCGGTCGCCGGCATGGTTTCGTAGCCCGACTGTTGGGAGCTCATAGCTCGTTGGCGAACCGGATGCGGTTCAGCCCACTACCGAGATCGTCGGGCCGGACATCGCGATCGCTCGTGACTGGCTTCCCACCGCTCGCGAACTCGACGCCGGCGTGGACGTAGACGTCGGCGGTGTTGGCGCGGTGGATGTACGCGTTCCGCGTCGTCTCAAGCCGGACCCCCCAGTCGATGTGCAACGTACCGCTGCCGTAGAGCGCGATATCCCGGACGAAACTGTCCTGGATGCGCGCGCCGACCGGCTTCCCGCCGAACCCATCGGGGAAGCGCATGTTCCGGTGCATCGCGGGGCCGACCTGCTGCGAGCGCGACCACGTCATCCCCTGGAACCGGAGATGTTCGTCTTTCCCGGTGTGGATGATGTTGTGGTTCGCGGTTACCTTCACCTGCGAGGGATCCTCGTAGTTCCCGCAGAAGACGATCCGAGCAGCGCCGCGGTTCTGAGAGAAGGCCGCCTGGATGGTGCCCGGAGAGTAGGTCCCGTCGGCGACTGCGAACGCGTGGACTGCCTCGTAGTCCTTCGAGATCGACTCGTACGCCTCGCGGTAGTCCTCGCTCGTCCGGATGACTTCTACATCCGACGGGTCGATGTACTGCGAGTCGGCATCGCCCGCGGCTTTCTGCTTCCGCGCCTCGATCGAGGGACCACGCTGGGTGCCGCTGGATCCACCGCCGCCCGAGCTCCCGCTCGAACTCGACCCGTCGAACGCCTTCGCGCCGTAGGCCGACGCCCGTTCCCAGTTCTTGTTGTTGATCGAGATCAGCAGGTCCTCGGGATCGTCCGCCAGGATCTCCGTCTTCTGGCCCCAGTAGCGCCACTCGTCGACGCCACTGACGACCCGGCCGATAGCCGTTCGGCCGTTGTGTCCGACGTGATCGCGACCGCCGGTACCGGACTTCGCCTCGATCCCGCCGTCGACAGAGACGTTGTATTCGTTTTCGCGGTTCGATTCGCTCTTGATCCGCATCGAGTGTGGCATTGGATTTGTTCGTTGGTTTGAGATGTTCGGCCGGCCGTGCTACTCGGATGAAGATTCAGACACCATCCGGCGGTGGCTTCGACTCCTCGCCACCCTTGCGATCGGCCGGCTCATCGAACGCCGCGTAGCACGACTGGCAGTGGAAGTCGTGACTGGTTCTCGACGCAGCCTTACCGTTGTTCGCGTTGGTGCGGACGCGTACTGACCCGCACTCAGGACACTCGTACCGCCACGGTTCGGATGGATCAGGACGACGGCCGTCCTTCTCCCGCGAGCTCGGGAAGACGCTCACGACGGCACCTCCCCAGAAGGGTTAAGTAGACTGCCACAGAACAGGACAGTACCAGCCGCGGTCGTTAGCTGTTGCTTTAGGTTGGTTAGACCGTCTACCTCTCTCTTCTCCTTCGAGGAGTTTGAAGAAGAAGATGAAGATGAGTATTTCAACCCTTCATCTTCATTTACTCTCATCGATACCGCGCCTCTCGCTCGTCGGGATCCTGACCGAGATCCTCGTCCAGAACGCCGGTCCAGTCGTGCTCGTGGTCGTGGAGACCATCCTCGAAGGCGTAGTCCGGAACGTCCGGATTCCGGTCTTTCAGCTCTCGAATGACGCCCTCGGGCTCCACACCACCGGTCGCCGCTGCGCGCCCGACCTTCGGATTCTCGACGTCCAGCCGCATCCCGTCGCGCCGCAGCTGCGACTCGAGTTCTTCAAGCTTCGCGTCGTACTTGTCCTCGCGCTCGGTGATCGATCCGAGTTTCTCATCTACGGCCTGGACCTGCTCCTCGAGCGTCTCGATCTCCGCGTCGATCTCCCGGCGCTTCTCGCGAACGTCGCGAAGCCGATTCTTCAAGTCGGCACGCTGCCGTTCGAGCCGCGATCGGTGGGCTAGCTCGGGCCCGAACGCGATCTCCTCCAGGCGCTCGCGGATCTCGCGACTGAGGCCACCGTAGTCGAGTTTCTGCTTCGCGGTGTCACGGACCGACTCCGGGACTTCGACGTTGATCCGAACCGTTTCCTCGTCGTCCATCACTCGTCACCTCCCGAACCGACGAACCGGTGCCGGGAGCCGCGATCGTGCTTGAACGCGGGTGACTTGACGAGGTCCTTTACCCGACGCTTCAACGTGTCCTTGCGCCGGATGTCGGTGTGCTCGCGGTAGATCTCGGTCAGCGATCGGACGTGGAACACCTGACCCTCGCGGCCGGCAAGCGAGTCGAGTACCGACGCGTTGCGAGAGTCGAACCGACCGTCGACGGACTGCTCGGATCCGTCCGAACCGCCCTCGAGTTCCTCGACGCGATCTTCGAGATCTTCAACTCGGTCGATCAGCTGGTCGAGCTTCTCGGCGTCGACGAGAACCTCACTCATGGAGATCACTCTCCCAGTCCTCGTCGCGCTCGGCCTGGCGACCTGCCTCGTCGGCATCGCCGATGAACTTGACCTCGTCCTCGCGGCCGATCTCCTCAATCAGCCGTCGGCGCTCGACGTCGCCGCAGGTGATCGTGCCGCGCTTGGTGAGTGCGTCGCGATCGATCTCTGCTTCAACAACATCCCCACCGTCGCTGCTGTTATCGCTACTCCCGCCGCTGGTGGATCGTCGAGCTCGTGGCTGTCTCTGACTCATGACTGACCTCCCGCGTTCGCAAAGTCACTCAGCCCGCGCTGGGGCGATTCGACATCCGCGCTGAGGTCGTTCTCGAACAGCGTCGTGAGACTCTTCGGGAGCCATGCGACCCGCCCTTCGGCGGCGAACCGCCACGCCGCTTCGGAGGATTTCACACATCGGCCGAGATAGACTGCTGCCGTGCCCTCGGCCGTCGGGAGATCCTTGTCGTTGGCCCACTCCTCGATGACGAGTGCTGCCTCGACGCCGTCGCCGAACGCCGACATGATGACGTCGACCTGCCGGTTCGACAGCCCGCGTTTCGTCGCCGCGAGATCCGAGTAGTTCTCGACGACGACCTTCGCCTCGGGATCGTCGCCGACCGTTCGATCGGGGCTCACGACGTCGCACCTCCCTTATTAGTTATACTGATGCTCGCTATACCTTTCTCGTCACCTTCCTCGAAAACACGACTCCACGGGATCTGAGCGACGCGGCGGCCCGATCGCCGCGCCGTCGCAGGCGACCACGTCGTGACGAGATCGTCGACCCACCAGGCGGGTCGCATGACGAGCTCGCCGACGCCCTCGCCCTCGCGACGAACGCCGAGGACGTACTCCCCGTCCTCAGAGAGCAGCTGCTCGTGGGCGCGCTCGCGGAGCAACCACCGACCGCGTCGCGGTGTGTCGTTCGGGATGCGGTACTTCGCGACCTTGACCTCGACCGGCGTGCCAGGTTCGACGTCGCCGAACTCGCCAGCCGCGTCGATCCGCTCGCACACGCGCGCGTCATACCACCAGGGCTCGTCGGCGTCACCGGAGATCCGTTCGAGCGGCCAGCGCTCGCACGCGGCCGTCTCGGCGGTCCGACCCCAGTCGGCGTTGTCGTTGCCCTCGGGCGGATGCGTCACTCCGATCCCCCCCCGTTACCGCGGTCGAGATACCGAATCTCGGTCCGGAAGCAGGGGATAGTGCCGTTCGTCGTGGTTGTGCAGGCCCCACCCTCGGGGTTGCGCTCGAAGAGACGGTCGCAGCGCTCGCACAACTGGACCATCTACGCCGCACCTCCATGCGCAGCCGCGGCGCTATCCGTTTGGATTATGTAAGAATTTGGAGTAGTCCCACCAGGATTCGAACCTGGGTCGAAGCCCCCAGAAGGCTTCAGGATTGGCCGCTACCCCATGGGACTGCAGTCGTTGCTACCTCACCGACCTACGTAAGCGTTGCGCGTTCGGTCGGCTATCAAACTCGGTCGGTCTCAGGCGAATCATCGATCCTCACGGACCGACGTGTACTTCCGGGCGAGACGTGGAGGGCGGGTATGTACGTCGGACGGTTCATCGTCGTCGGTCACGACATCGGCGCGTATCGGGTCTCCTCGCGGTCGTTCCCCGATCGGAAGATCGTCGATCGCGACGGCAGACTCACCGTGGTCCCGACCGCCGCGGCCGACGAGACCGACAACCCCTACGTCTCGTACAACTGCGTGCGTTCGACCGACCGCGGAGCCGTGCTCGGCAACGGCTCACACGTCGATCCGATCGCCGAGAAGCTCGCCCGGGGCTACCCGCCGCGCGACGCGCTCTGTCTCGCTCTGCTCGCCCTCGACTTCGAGAAGGACGACTACGACACTCCACGGATCGCCGGAATCGTCGGTGGGCCGGCGGACGAGGCGAGCTACATCGGGATCGTCCGCCGGGACGGGATCACCGTCGAGGAAGTCACCGAGCCGACGCTGGTGGCGACCTACGAGAAGGATCGACCGGAGGCGGTGGCGTTCGATGCTGCGGACGGTGACGGATCCGAGGGTGCTGCGGCGGCAGCGACAGCGGTCTATGACTTCGAGTTCGAACATCGGGTCTGTGCAGCCGGCGTCGTCCGAACCGAGGACGGGTTCGAGACGGCCATTGAGAACGGCGATTGAAGTCGGTCGGGATCCAACACCGGGCCATGCAGGTCGGTGTCATCTCAGATATCCACGCGAACCGGGTCGCGCTCGACGCGGTGTTCGAGGACATGCTGCCCGTGGACGGCGTGGTCTGTGCGGGCGACGTCGTGGGATACAACCCGTGGCCCGGCGACTGCGTCGATCGAGTGCGCGAGCGCGAGATCCCGACCGTGATGGGCAATCACGACCGCGCGGTGGCGAGTGGAACCGCGTTCGCGTTCAACGGGATGGCCCGCGCGGGCGTCGAACACGCGCGCGAGGAACTCGGCGACGACCAGCAGGACTGGCTCGGCTCGCTGCCCGACGAGCGCACCGCGTTCGACGGCCAGGTGAAGATCGTCCACGGCCATCCAGACGACCCCGACCGCTACACGTACCCCGACCTGTTCAGTGCGGAGCTGCTCGACGACGAGGACGTGCTCGTGCTGGGTCACACCCACGTCCAGCATCACGAGAGCTACGACGCGGGGATCGTCATGAACCCGGGTAGCGTCGGCCAGCCCCGCGACGGCGATCCGCGGGCAGCCTACGCGATCGTCGATCTCGACGCGATGACTGTGGAGGAGCGCCGGGTCGAATACAACATCGAACGGGTTGAGCGCGCGGTGGAGGAGGCGGGGCTGCCCGAGGAGATCGGATCGCGGCTCAGGAAGGGGCGGTGAACGTCTCCTGTATGGCCGACAACGCGTTCTCGCGGTCGTCCCAGTCGACGAACACCGCGACCGAGGTGGCGCTCGTGATCACGTCGTTGGCTGTGATGTGTCGTTCGGCGAGCGACTCGGTCATCTCGTGGACGATACCAGTGTGGGTCGGGAGATCGCCACCGGTGACGCGGATCGCCGCGCTCTCCTCGCCGACGGTCACGCTCGACAGCGCGCCCTCCTCGATCACGGTCTCGTGGAGAACGGTCTCGGCCGTGGCGGCGTCGTCGGCATAGACGTAGAACGTGACCGAATCGAGCCCGCTCGCCACTGCGTCGATGTTGATGTCGGCTTCGGCAAGCGCGCCCGAAAGCTGTGTCATGATCCCCGGCCGGTTGCGGATCGCCCGGCCCGCGACCGTGAGACACGCGAGCGGCGTCTCCTGGAGGTCGATCAGGGTCTCAAAGGTGCCCTCGATGCTCGTTCCGCCCTGGAGAAGATCGCCGTGCTGGTAGTGGACAACCCGGACGTCGAGATCCGAATCCTTGTAGTTGAGCGCGCTCGGCGCGATGACTTCGGCTCCGCGGAAGGAGAGATTTCTGAGTTCGTCGACGCTGATCTTTCCGACGTTTCTGGCCCCTTCGACGACCCGGGGGTCGCCGGTCATTACGCCCTCGACGTCGGTGACGATCACGACCTCGTCGGCGTCCATGTAGTTGCCGAGCATCACCGCGGAGGTGTCACTCCCGCCGCGGCCGAGGGTGGTGACCGAGCCCGCGCGGTCCTCCGCGAGGAAGCCAGCGACGACCGGAACGACGCCGCCCAGTTGGTCGGCGAGGGCTCGGGCGCGACGGGTGGTCTCCTCGACATCGACCTCGCCGCGCGAGTCGGTGACCACCGGCCAGTCGTCGCTCCCGGGTTCGAGGAACACCGCGTCGACCCCGCGGGCGGCGAGGGCGGCCTTCACCATCCGGGCGGAGGTGCGCTCGCCCATGCTGACGATCTCGGCTCTGTCGGCCTCGTCGGCGTCGAACTGGATCTCTCGGAGGAGGAAGTCGGTCGTGGAGCCCATCGCGCTGACCACGACCGCGATCTCGTGGCCCGCTTCGACCGCGGCGGCAACCGAGTCGGCCGCGCGATTCACCCGGTCGCCGCTGCCGAGGCTCGTTCCACCGAACTTGGCTACGACGCGCATCGACATCCCTCGTGGTCGTCGATCGACTTCGTGCGAGATTGGCACATGGTCGGCGGGTAGTTCTGGCTGGGGATAACTGCTTCCATCCCACGCGTTGGCGCGGACGGTAGTCCGGAACCGACCGACACAGGCGAGTGAGGTTTACGTCTCCCAGCCCACGAACGGAGTATGGAGGTGCGAGAGGCCGTCGAGGCCGACGCCGGACGCCTGGCTACGCTGGCGGATGCGCCGGCCGATACGATGCGGAACCTCGTCCACGACCGAACGGTTCGGGTCGCCGACGAGGACAGTGAGATCGTCGGATTCGTCAGTTTCGACGCCCGTCGCGACGCCGTTCACGTGACCCAGCTCGACGGGACGGGCGAGGCGGCGGCACGGTTGCTCGACGAGCCGGCACGGTTCGCGCGTGCTGAAGGGATGGCCGCCGAGCTACTGGTCGAGGAGTCGCGGGACGAACTTCAGCGCGCCGCGGCGGCCGCTGGCTTCGAGCGCGCCGGCTCCGGACCGCGGTTCGAGGGCGCGCCGACCGTCCGGTTTCGACTCGAACCGTAGTTTGCCGGACAACAGCGGTCCTGGTGTCCTGCGTCCGGGGTCCGAAAATCAAAGATTTTCGTCATCACGAAACGGCTTCGCCGTTTCGAACGACGCCGCGAACGCAGGGCTCAGGAGAGCGTGCTCTCCTGGTGGACGAGAAGCGAGACTGTGAGCACTGGAAAGCGATCCGTCGCGCTGTAGAAACCGCGCTCGTCGACCGTACTCCGACGACTCTCGCCGGGTCCGGTACCTCGACATCGAGACGGACGACGGCCAGACCAACCAAGTGCCCGCGAACGCTATGGATCGACAGTAAAACGATCCACCATGAGCGAAGGACGACTCAGTATGAGTGACGGCGAAATCCCAGGTCATTGGGGATGGATCGGTCTGGAACAGGGCGACCTACAGACGCCGAAGGCGATGATATGGGACGACGAAGAGGTGTTAGAGCCCACTCGGCAACTGGACGGGTTCGAGAACCCAGCGGGAGTGCAGATCATCCAGAAAAAGCGTCGCCATCGGTCGGCCAGCGGCTCGGTGTTGGACCAGCACTGGATCGACATCGTCGACGCTGCCACCGCCGATCGGGAAATACTGTTCACCACGGCCGAGATCGACCCTCGGCAACTGAGCAGGCTCACTCGGGAATATATGACGCTCGTCGACGGTCTTCATCGAAGTAACTGACAGAGTTTGTCAAAAGACACCACTAAACCCGGAAGTCGGTTCTAGAAATCACGTATATATCCCGAAGTCATGGAAGTTGTCGTATAACACACTCTATCGAAGTATTTTTGCTGTATTTAGGATTAGGGTTCGGAGTGACGAACCATCTACAGCGAGCGTGGCGACGATATCGGTCGATACCGATCGTGTATCGCATCGCCGTCGCGTTCGTCCTCGGTTCGATCGTCGGACTCGCAGTCGGGTCGCCGGCCCAGCGCCTGCAGCCGCTCGGTGACCTGTTCGTTCGACTTCTCGAGATGATCATCGTCCCGATCATCATCTTCACGCTGATAATGGCAGCCAGAGAGCTGTCTCCAGCAAATCTCGGCAAGATCGGCGGCCAGGTCGTGTGCCTCTATCTCGCCACGACCGCCGTCGCGATCGCTATCGGGTTGGGCGTGAGCAACCTCATCGAACCCGGGTCGAGCGTGACGCTCACGAGCGGGAGCGTGAACACCCAACAAGCGCCGCCGCTCGGCGAACAGCTGTTCAGTATCGTTCCGACGAATCCGATTTCCGCGATGGCGGAGGGGAACATCCTCGCCATCATCTTCTTCACCTTGGTGTTCGGGCTCGGGATGACGATAGTGAGAGCGGAGGCCGAGCCGGATTCTGCCGTTCGGAGCGGCATCGACACGCTGTTCGAGACGGCCGAAGCGGGCGCGGAAGTGATGTTCAAGATCGTCTGGGGCATCATGGAGTACGGTGTGATCGGCGTGTTCGCCTTGATGGCGTCGCTGTTCGGCGAAATCGGTATCGAGGCCCTCAGAGCGTACGCCCTACTGGCGTTCAGTCTCGCCTTCGCCATCAGCCTCCAGATATCGATCGTCTACCTCCTCGTGATCCTCCGCGGGCTGGTGGGTGCGTCGCCGCTCGCGTTCCTCCGAGGTGTCAAGGAGGCGATGGTGACAGCGCTCAGCATCCGTTCGTCCAGCGGGACACTCCCCGTCTCGATGTCCAACGCCGACGAGAACCTCCGTATCGACGACGGTGTGTACGGCTTTTCGTTGCCGCTCGGTGCCACGATCAACATGGACGGAACGGCGATGTATCTCGGGATCGTCGCCGTCTTCGCGGCGAACATCGCCGACGTGTCGCTGACGCTCGCCCAGCAGTTCTCCATTCTGGCCACGGCGCTTCTCGCCAGTATCGGCACTGCGGGCGTTCCGAGCGCGAGTCTCGTGATGATGACTGCCGTGTTGACGCAGGTCGGCCTCCCACTCGAAGTCATCGCGATGATAGCAGGTATCGATCCCTTGCTCGACCGTCTCCGCACGATGAACAACGTCGTTGGTGATCTAGCGGTGAGTACGGTCGTCGGAAAGTGGAACGACGCCATCGACCTCACGGCCGGCGTCTGGGTCGATGATCCCAGCGAGGGCGGTAGCGTTCCGAGCGAAACGCCGACCGACTGATACTGATCGTGACTTTGACACGGCATCGTCACTCGGCTCGTCTATCGAACACAGCACGCTGAAGCACCCTTCGTCGTCGCATCTATCGAAGCGAAAGTCGAGATGGGCCTGAGCTGTCGTTCGGTACTGTCCACGGCTCAGAACTTCTGGATCGTCAGGTCGAGCGTATCGAGGTCGAGGATCGGCGCGTAGCCCACGTCGGGGTCGATGTTGACGCTTTTCTGGAAGCTGGTCTGTTCCTGCCAGCAGCCCGAGTTGATCGCGAGCACGTTGTGGTACTTGCCGTAGCCGAGTTTGTGGACGTGGCCCGTATGAAAGACGTCGGGGATCTCCTCCATCACGAGGTAGTCGCGCTCTTCGGGGGCAAGTCGGGTGTGACCGCCGTACTGAGGGGCGATGTGGCGTTTCTTGAGGAGCTGGTACATCGCCTTGTGAGGTTCGTCGTAGTTGGCCTTCTCTTCGGGGAGTTCGGCGATCACCTCGTCGAGGCTGACGCCGTGGTACATCAGGATCGTGACGCCCTCGATCGTGACCGTCGAGGGGTTGCCCGAAAAGCGCGCATCGTGGGCGCTCATGATGTTCCGGAGCTCCTCGTCGAAGCCCGGCTGAGGTTCGGCGAGTCGGACGGCGTCGTGGTTGCCAGGGATGAGGAGGATCTCCATGTCACCAGGCACCTCCTTCAGCCGCTCGGCGAACGCCTCGTACTGTTCGTAGATGTCGACGATGTCGAGTTCCTCGTCTTGATCCGGGTAGACGCCCACACCCTCGACCATGTCGCCCGCGACGAGGAGGTACTCGACCGCCGCCGCGTCCTCGGTGTGGAGCCAGTCGGCGAAGGCCGACCACGCGTCGGCCGCAAACTCCTGGCTGCCGACGTGGACGTCCGAAATCAGGGCCGCGCGGACGTGGCGGTCGGCGGTCGAGGGGCGGTACGTCCGGGGAACGTCGGGGAAGTGGAGCTCGTCGACGAACAGGATCCCACCGTCGCCCGCGAGCGTACCCTCGACAGCCACGAGTTCGTCGAGCAGGAGTTCGTCGACGACGCCGGCGATCTCGCGGTCCTTGAGGACGAGACAGGGGAACGTTCCGGTAGTGTCCTCGAGCTCGACCAGCCAGTGACCGTTCGCTGTCGACCGGATATCGGCGATCATCCCGACGATCGCGGCGTCGCTCCCGCCAGCCATCGCGTCGACCGCCTCCGTCGGTCGGTGGTTGACTCGCGAGCGCAGGAGACCTGAAAGACGCTCGTACCGGTCCCGGAAGGTCGCGACGAAGTCGGCGTACTCGCCCGTTCCGGTACTCCGACCGGTGACGTCGCCCTGCACGTCGAGCGAGCGCAGTTCCGGGTTGACCGAGCGCTCGCTCGCTCCGCCCTCTTCGTCGAGTTTGCCGTCCGCTGCTCCGATGGCCGACCCCTTCGTTTCAACTGGAGAATTCGTCGCTTCGTTGGATCCATGTGACGTGGTTCCACCCGAAACGGAGGGGTTGTCGGTCGATGTATCGGACGCTTCAGCGGTGTCAGCGGGCGGGTTTGATGATTCGAGGGCTGGGAGGGCGGTTTCGACGTCCTCGGCCGAGAGGGTGAGCGTGTCGGTCGGAGCCGACTCGGTCGCTCGTTCGATCGCGCGGTCGAGGTCGTCCGCACGCGCGAGTAGTGTCACGGCCTCGCGTTCGGCGTTGTAGCCCCGACTGGCGAGTTCGCTCACGACTCGGACCGGCGTCGGACGCGGCACGAAGCAGGGTTTCGCCGGACGGAGCAAAAGCGTAGCGGACGGGAGCGGTCATCGACGAAATTCTACGGACGGTTCGGGACGAGGCACTAGTTCACGAATGGGTATGGAAGACAAACTTGAAGCGACCGCCGGGAATACAGGAGGCAATGGGTTCCGGCGACGGCTCCGATTCGTGGTCCGATAGAGACGGCTGGGAGACCGCCGCCGACGACGGTGAAACAGAACACGGAGCTGACGGCAAACGCGAGCACGGAGGCGAACGAAGACGCGGAGAGAGTGCGGACGAAGAAGACGGGAGTGGAAACGAAGGAGGGGTGATCGCGCGTGCGCGGTGGCTGGCGACGACCGACCACGAGGCGGTGGCGTTCGTCCGGGAGGTGGCGTCGAGCCTCGCGATCGTGGCAGCCATCGGTCTCCTCCTGTTCGCCGTCAGCGGACTCTGGCCGCCGATGGTCGCGATCGAGAGCCCGAGTATGACACCGAACCTCCAAAAAGGAGACCTCGTGTTCGTGATGGAAGAGCATCGCTTCGCCGGCGAGGCGGCCCACGCCGGGACGGGCGTGGTCGGCTACCGTGCCGGGGAGCAGGCGGGCTACAAGGAATTCAACGAGTACGGCGACGTCATCGTGTACGAACGGAACGGCAACGGACGAGAGACACCGATCATCCATCGCGCTCGTTTCTGGGTGAACGACAGCGAGAACTGGTACGAGAAGGCGAATCAAGAGTATATCGGTGGTGCAGGAAGCTGTGAGGCATTGGCGAACTGTCCGGCACCACACGCCGGCTTCATCACGAAAGGCGACAACAACGGACAGTACGATCAGGTGGATGCTGGGTTCACGGGACCGATCAGCGCGCCGGTCAAGCCGTCGTGGATCACCGGCACTGCGGAGTTCCGCATCCCGTGGCTCGGCGAGATTCGGCTGCTGTTCGGGATGCTGAGTACAGGTGCGAGCGCGTTCGCGGAAACGGCAGCGACGGCAGCCACAGCCGGTGGACCGATCGTCGGTGCGCTCGCTGGCGTCGGGATATTGCAGGCTACCCGGTGATCATTGTGATATTGTGGCAGTAATCGTTGCGATGGTGGCCTGTGGCGTCGGCACGCTAACTGTCGAAACGCGCCTGGACGAACGGCTGAACGTCCTCGATATCGCCGAGTCGTGAGTCGCTGGTGAGAACGGCCTCGGTCTCGTCGATCGGCACTGAAAGGTTCATCTCCTTGGTGCGGCCGTATCGACCCTTCGAGACGACTACCGCGTTGACGATCCCGAGCATGTCGAGTTCGGAGATGAGATCCGTTACTCTTCGCTGGGTCAGCACGTCGGCGTCGATCTCGTCGCAGAGACGGCGGTAAATGTTGTAGACCTCGCCGGTGTTGATGTTCTGTGCGCCGTTGCGTTCGAGGAGGATCACGGCGAAGAGGACGACCTTCGATTGGGTCGGGAGCGTGCGGACGACTTCGACCACGCGGTCGATCTCGATCTTCTCCTGGGCCTGCCTGACGTGATCCTCGCCGACGCGCTCGGTCTGTCCCCGTTCGGCGAGTTCGCCAGCGGTCCGGAGGAGGTCAAGCGCGCGCCGGGCGTCGCCGTGTTCCTGGGCGGCGAACGCCGCACAGAGCGGGATGACGTCCTCGGAGAGGGAGTCGGGTTCGAAGGCGATGTCCGCGCGCGCGGCGAGGATGTCTCGGAGTTGAGTCGCGTCGTAAGGCGGGAAAACGATTTCTTCCTCACCGAGACTCGATTTGACGCGGGGGTCGAGGAACTCGGTGAACTTGAGATCGTTCGAGATCCCCATGATCGATACTCGGGAGTTGTCGAGTTCGGAGTTCATCCGCGAGAGGTTGTAGAGAGTGTCGTCGCCGGATTTCTCGACGAGCTTGTCGATCTCGTCGAGCATGATGACCACGACCCGTTCGTGGTAATCGACCGCGTCGAAAAACGTCGAGTACACGCGATCGGTCGGCCAACCCGTCATCGGGACGGGTTCGAACGCGTCGAGATCGGCTTCGAGCTCCGCGATCCGCTCTTCGACCGCGGCGATCGAGTCGAAGTCGGCCTCGTCGGTATCGATGGTAGTGTCAGTGGAGTTAGTAGAACTGGCCGTGTCCGATCGATCACCAACCGAGGGAACGACATCCGAACTCGTGGCGTCGGGATCGATCTCGGCGTCTTCGTTCGTGTCGGGTTCGATGTCGTCAAGAGAGGTCTGTCCGGTGTCTGCACGCTCTTTCAGCGCGCGGAGGCTGGCGAGGCGTGATTCGATGTGGCGCTCGTTGGCCTCGATGAACGTGTTGGCGAGCTGGGCGAGCACGCGGTACTGGGTGTCGGTGACCTCGCAGTTGATATACTCGACTTCGCAGGGCACGTCGTACTTCTGCGAGGTGGTTTCGAGCTCGTTGCTCACGAACTTCGCGCTCGCGGTCTTCCCGGTCCCGGTCTTGCCGTAGATCAAGATGTTCGAAGGGGTTTCCCCACGGAGCGCGCCGACGAGAATGGTCGCCATGTCGTTGATCTGATCCTGGCGATGGGGAAGCTGATCGGGCGTGTACGAGGGCCGAAGAACGTCCTTGTTCTCGAAGATAGGGTCGCCGCTGAGGAGGTCATCGAATAGCCCTCCCTGAGGCGTATCATCCTCCTGGGGAGTACCATTCTCCTGAGACGTGTCGGACATCGCGGGATCGGCCGTCGCGGACTCGTCCGTGTCGGTCGTTTGGGTCGAATCGGACGGATCAGCAGCACTGGTCGGATCGGCCGAATCGGACGACCCGCCGTCGAGATCGTCGAGCGAGAGATCGTCGATATCGATCCCGATATCGGCGGACGGAGCACTGTCTTCGGCGTCTCCCTCGTCGCGATCGTTCGACGTGGTGTCGTTTCCTCCCATGTTCGGCCTCGGCCCCACCCCCTTCTTTCGGATGGAGGATGCGTCACGCGCCGCCGAAGAGTGACGTATTCCTCCGAGAGAAGCCGTTTCGACCCGGCTGATCAACCAAAGCGCTGCCAGCCCGATCCAGAGTGGTCCAGCGGAACCAGAGGTGGGGAGTACATTAGTCTTTTTGGTTGCTGGAGCTCAACCAGTCAAAGAAATCACTGTTTCACGGAAATGGGATCGAACAAAACGAAGACGACGGTAACGAGAGAGACGATCATACTGATGAAAGAGAGTCATCATGAAAGGTGTTCAGCTGGAAGGGTGAGGATAGGCCAACACCCCCACCCCTTCGTTTCGGGTGGAGTTGGTAAAAGAGGGTGGTGGGGGGAGGGAGACGGTGGAGATTGCTGCTAGAAGAAGATAGATTTAATAGAGAGAAATACGAACCAGACCCGAGGGGTAGAGAAAAGCAAATTCGTTACAGTCACTAGTTGTTTCTAGAGTGTTTCAGCGACTTCTTCTAGGTTAGTTAAGACTTCGCGGTGAGTTTCACTGGCACTTCGCTGATCCGTCTTCGGCTGTGGCTATATAGTTTTGACTGTAGTATATTCTCCGCTTAGGGTATCCCTCATCTCAACACTTCTCTGGAGACGAGCACTCATCCACACTCGTCCTCTCGCCCCACTCCACCCGAAACGAAGGGGTGGGGGTCCATCTACCTCCGAAACCGATCATGACGGACGATGGATCATCCAGTTCGGAGTCAGATGGCAAGTCTGATACGCGTCTGACGTGGTTTTAAGTGTATGCGACGATGCTGTCCGTTCACGATTCGTCCGGCTTGCGAGGGGTGAGATACCAGGATGGGACTGCTTACGGGACTCAGAAACAGCATTGCACGGATGACAACGAGCCTCTTTTCGGGGGGCCAGCAACAGCGCCGAATCGGGATCTACGGACCGCCGAACGCTGGGAAGACTACGCTCGCGAACCGAATCGCGCGCGACTGGACCGGCGACGCGGTTGGCCCGGAGAGCCACATTCCCCACGAGACGCGGCGCGCCCGCCGGAAGGAGGACATCGAGATCGAGCGTAACGGGAAGTCGGTCTCGATCGATATCGTGGACACGCCAGGTGTGGCGACGAAGGTCGACTACACCGAGTTCCTCGAACACGATATGGAGGAAGACGACGCCGTCCGCCGGTCGCGGGAGGCGACCGAGGGCGTCGCCGAAGCGATGCACTGGCTTCGCGAGGACGTCGACGGAGTGATCTACGTGCTCGATGCGGCCGAGGACCCCTTCACCCAGGTCAACACCATGCTCGTGGGGATCATCGAGAGCCAGGACCTGCCAGTACTGATCTTTGCCAACAAGATCGACCTCGACGAGGCGAGCGTCCAGCGCATCAACAACGCCTTCCCCCAGCACGAGACGGTCCCGCTCTCGGCGCTCGAAGGTGACAACATGGACGAGGTGTACGACAAGATCGCGGAGTACTTCGGCTGATGTCCGAAGCACACGACGATCCCGGCACCGACGGCGACGGTGGTGGCAACGATGCCGACACCGAGATCGACGCCGAAAACGGTGGCGGCAACACTGGAGACGGGAGCGGCGTCCAGATCGACATGATTAGCGGCGAGCGGATGGACGGACTGACGAGCATGGAGAAGATCCG
This sequence comes from Halococcus saccharolyticus DSM 5350, assembly GCF_000336915.1. Lineage (NCBI taxonomy): Archaea > Methanobacteriati > Methanobacteriota > Halobacteria > Halobacteriales > Halococcaceae > Halococcus > Halococcus saccharolyticus. Next base: position 61,210 of record NZ_AOMD01000033.1, read on the forward strand.
GCTGATCCTCGACGGCGTCCACGAAGGCAACATCGTTATCCTGGAAGAGGGCCTCGATCCAGACGAGGAGTCGAAGCTCATCGAGGTGACGATGACTGAGATCAGTCCCGACGAGTTCACCGGTATCGAGATCGAGACGTATCCAGGCACCGAACAGCAGCAAAACGGCGGGTTCTTCGATCGACTGTTCGGCCGGGAATCGCGGACCAAACTCACCGTCATCGGGCCGGCCAACCGACTCGAAACGCTTCACAAAGACGAAACCCTGATCAGCACGCTCGTCACCCGACGATGAGACCATGAGCGCACCCCCTCGTTTCTAATGCCCCACCAGTGTACGGAGTGCGGTCACGTCTTTCCCGACGGATCGAAGGAGATGCTGTCGGGGTGTCCGGACTGTGGCGGGAACAAGTTTCAGTTTCGACCCGCGAGCGACGCACGCGACACCCGAACCGATTCGGACCCGTCGACTGAGTCGGAACCCTCCAGCGAATCGGAACCGTCCACCGAAACCGAGCCGACAGCCCACGACACGTCAGAAACGGCATCTTCATCTCCAGACCCATCCGGTTCCGAGCCAGCCCCAACCGAGCCCGAGAAATCCGCGGCCAACGCAGGGTCGCCCTCGACCGAAGACACAGCTACGTCGGCGTCTACACCCGAAACCAGCGACGGAACCGATGCTGGACCAGCCGCCGACTCATCGCCAGATCATGATGGTTCTCCACCTGAAACGATGGGGGATAACGAAGATCACTCCGAGCAGACCGATCCAACCGAGACCGACGATTCGGAGATGGCGACGCTCCGACGCGAACTCAACGATCAGTTCGAGAGCATCAAGATCCTCGAACCGGGTCAGTACGAACTCAACTTGATGGAGCTCTACAACCGAGAGGAGCGCATCATCGCTCTACAGGAGGACGGTCAGTACGTCATCGACGTACCCGATACGTGGCTCGGTGACGACGACTCCTGAGCAGACGACGAACTCGCCGTGAACCCGGAATCGTCGTAAAACGAAGTTTCAGGCGCTCCGGCGCTCGCGTGCCTTCCGTCGGAGGTTGCCGTAGCCGCACTTTCGACAGCTCTCGGCCCGGGTAGCGTTGCGCGCGTTACACCGCATGCAGATCTGCTTCGCGAGAATGCGTTCTTCCGCCTGCTCGAATCGTGCCATGGACGAGGATGGCACGCGGCGGGTTTAACGGTTGTGAGTCACGCTCATTCCACAGCGAGGGTGTGGACCGCGTTCACTCCGCCGCGAGGTACTCCTCTTGGACCGCAACGATCTCGCTCGAATCCTCGCAGTCGGCGTACCGCCGGAGCGGTTCGTCGTTGACTTCGAGGAAAGTATGTCCCCACCGAAACTTCGCGAGCAGCCGTTCGGCGTGCTCGCGCTCGTCGAGGATACAGCACGCGCCCGCGAGCGCCTCGACCGTCGTGAGTTGAAACGGCGTGCCGTAGTTCACGGGGTTCGCCGCGACGAGGAACGGTAGCGCGCGGTGACGACCCCGGATCGCAAACTGCTCCTCGCGGGCGGTCTCCCACGAGCAATCGAGCGCGATCAGCCGCTCCGTGCGGTCGGTGTCGTCGCTGTCGGCGTCAGCGGTAGCGGAATCGTCCGTGTCGGAACCGCTGGCGTCGGAATCATCCCGACGATCGGCAGGCGAGAGCGCACGCTCGGCGTGAGGGTTCAACACCACGCCGGATGGGGTCGCGCGCGCCGATCGATGGAGTTCGGCGAGGTCGAAGCGCGCGAGCTTCCGGGCGGTGCATTTGTCGGGATCGTCGTCGCCCTCGTATCGAACGTGTACCTCCACGGGAAACGGTACGCGACGGACGAGCAAAAGCGAACCGCGTTCGAGGCCTCAGCTGATCGTTTCGTACTGGTCGGCGAGCTTGTCGGCCGCCTGGCCGAGCTGCTCGCGCTCGTACTCCGAGAGGTTCCAGTCGACGACCTCGGCCCCGTCGCTCGTGAGCTTCAGCGGGACGCCGAGACCGACGTCGTCGTGGCCGTACTCGCCGTTGAGCACGAGCGAGCCGGGCAGCACCGTCCCCGTATCGCGGATGATCGATTCGACAACGTGACCGACGCCGGTCGCCGGCCCCCATTGAGTCGCGCCCTTGCGCTCGATGACGTTCATCGCGCTCTCCTGGAGGCTCTCCAAAATATCCGTGCGCTCGTCGTCCGAAAAGTCGGGATCACGGCCATCGACGCGCACCTTCGAGAACACGGGCACCTGAGCGTCGCCGTGCTCGCCGATGATCGACGCCTCGACGTTGCCGACCTGCGTGTCGAAGCGCTCTCCGAGCACGTACCGAAAGCGCGCGGAGTCGAGCCGGCCACCGAACCCGATCACGTGCTCGCGCGGCCGATCGCCGGTCTCGTAGAGGTGACGATTCAGGAGGTCCACGGGGTTCGAGGTCGTGACCGAGACGAACTCGTCGTTGTGCTCGGCCAACGACGAGCCGATGTCCTCCATGATCGGCGCGTTGTCCTCGCCGAGGTCGAGCCGGGTCTGGCCCGGCTGGCGCGGGATTCCTGCCGTGATGACCACCACGTCCGAGCCGGCGGTGTCCTCGTAGGTGCCCTGCCGGACGGTGGTGTTCGTATCGTAGGCCACGCCGTGGTTGACGTCGGCCGCCTGGCCGATCGTGGTGTCCTCCTGATCCGGAATGTCGACGAACACGAGCTCGTCGGCGATGCCACGCAGTGCGATGTTGTACCCTGCGGCCGCACCGACCGTTCCCGCCGCACCGACCACGCTGACTTTCACCATAACACCGTGCATCACCCGCGGCACGGGTTAAAACGTGTCGAACCACCTTTTTACTCCAGTCCCATCTTTTTACTTCGTCTCCGTTCGCGCGCTTCGCGCGCTCAGGGTCCTCGCAAAAATCTGGACCAAAAACACCCGCTCACTTGGCCTCCGGCCTCGTTCGCGGTGGGATCACTGTCGCTCTCCGCGACCGCTGACTACAACCGCACCGCGACTGCCCGAGCCCTCGGCCACTCACTTCGTTCGGGCCTCGCCCTCGATCCACCGAGGTCCGCAACCGCTCCGCCTCGCACCGCCACCGCGACCGCCGGCCGGCGACCGCAGGTTGCGCCGGCACGCCGATCCGCCAAGGCACGGTGCGGTCGAACGAGGGGCCATTCGCCCCGAGCGAGCGCGTCAAGTGGCTTCGGCCCCTCCGTCGTACAATGAGTGACACCCAGTCCGGCCCGCTCCAGCCCGACCGTCCCGGGAAGGACCGTCCGTTTCGGGTGGACGCGCCGTTCGACCCCGCTGGCGACCAGCCCGACGCCATCGCACAGCTCGCCGAGGGGTTCGAGAACGGGATGGACGAACAGACCCTGCTCGGGGTCACGGGCTCCGGGAAAACGAACACCGTCTCGTGGACCATCGAGGAAATTCAGAAGCCGACCCTCGTGATCGCCCACAACAAAACCCTCGCGGCCCAGCTCTACGAGGAATTTCGCAATCTCTTCCCCGACAACGCCGTCGAGTACTTCGTTTCCTACTACGACTACTACCAGCCCGAGGCGTACGTCGAGCAGACCGACAAGTACATCGAGAAGGACGCCTCGATCAACGACGAAATCGACCGGCTGCGCCACTCCGCGACCCGATCCCTTCTCACTCGCGACGACGTGATCGTGGTCGCGTCGGTGTCGGCGATCTACGGCCTCGGTGACCCCGCGAACTACGAGGAGATGAGTCTCCGACTGGAGGTCGGCCAGACGATCGATCGCGACGAACTCCTCGGCCGACTCGTTGACCTGAACTACGAGCGCAACGACGTCGACTTCACCCAAGGCACCTTCCGCGTCCGAGGCGACACCGTCGAGATCTTCCCGATGTACGGTCGGTACGCCGTCCGGGTCGAGTTCTGGGGCGACGAGATCGATCGTCTCACCAAACTCGACCCCCTCGAAGGCGACGTCAAAGGCGAAGAGCCAGCCTCGCTCGTCCACCCTGCCGAGCACTACTCGATCCCCGAGGATCGCCTTGAAAACGCCATCGGCGAGATCGAGGACCTGATGGACGAACGCGTCTCCTACTTCGAGCGCCAGGGCGACCTGGTGGCGGCCCAGCGCATCGAGGAGCGCACCACTTTCGATCTCGAAATGCTCGAAGAGACCGGCTACTGTTCGGGGATCGAGAACTACTCGGTCCACCTCTCTGATCGCGAACCGGGCGACGCGCCCTCGACACTCCTCGATTACTTCCCCGAGGACTTCCTCACCGTACTCGACGAGTCCCATCAGACTGTGCCCCAGATTCGGGGGCAGTTCGCGGGCGACAAGTCCCGAAAGGACTCGCTGGTCGGGAACGGCTTCCGCCTCCCGACGGCCTACGACAACCGCCCGCTTCGGTATCCCGAGTTCGAGGAGCGCACGGGCCAGACCCTCTACGTCAGTGCGACGCCTGGCGACTACGAGCGCGAGCACTCCGATCAGATCGTCGAGCAGATCGTCCGCCCCACCCACCTCGTCGACCCCAACGTCGAGGTCTCGCCGGTCGACGGCCAGATCGACGACCTCCTCGAACGCATCGACGACCGCGTCGAACGCGACGAACGAATCCTCGTGACGACGCTCACCAAGCGGATGGCCGAGGACCTCACCGAGTACCTCGAAGAGGCGGGCGTCGCGGTCGAGTACATGCACGACGAGACCGACACCCTCGAACGCCACGAACTCGTCCGCGGCCTCCGGCTCGGGGAGTTCGACGTGCTCGTGGGGATCAATCTGCTGCGCGAGGGCCTCGACATCCCCGAAGTGTCGCTCGTGGCGATCCTCGACGCCGACCAGGAGGGGTTCCTGCGCTCCGAAACTACCCTCGTCCAGACGATGGGCCGCGCAGCGCGAAACGTCGCTGGCGAGGTCGTGCTCTACGCCGACGACGTGACCGATTCGATGGAAGCGGCGATCGACGAGACCCAGCGCCGCCGCGAAATCCAGCAGGCGTACAACGACGAGCACGGCTTCGAACCCCGGACCATCGAGAAGGAGGTCGGCGAGACCAACCTTCCGGGTTCGAAGACCGACACCGGCGGCACCGCGGATCTCGAACCCGACGACGCCGACGCGGCAGCGGAACTGATCGAGGAGCTCGAAGACCGGATGAACGAGGCGGCCGAGAACCTAGAATTCGAACTCGCGGCCGACATCCGTGACCGGATCCGCGATCTCCGCACTGAGTTCGATCTCGCGACCGAGGACGGCGTTCCACCCGAAGAGGGTGTGCCGCCAGAAGCCGATTTCTGATCCGTTTTCCGAGAGTCAACGGTACTATGACTTACTCGGGAATAGTCATCTACTGAGTGACGCATTTTATTCACTCATAACAAGCGAAACACAGTCGGTCATTTGCTCACTTTCTTTGGAGCCGGTTTTCTCCATGAGTACCGTTATTCTTCATCCACTACTTCAGCACCTGTTCCCCCAATAACTGGTGTAATTCGGTACGGCTTGACGATATCCATCTGTTTGTCTGAGAGGTTTCCGATACTGTACCCTCCCTCTTGCTTCCACGAATTCGTGCCCTTGATAATGTCGAGTCTCTCGCTCATCTCTGACAGTAGTTCGTCGTGTGGAATCAAGTACCAATCCCCTCTCTCCGGAAAAGCGATGTGGAGATCTTTTTCCTCGTACTTCTTTGCAAAGGTGAGCCGTCCCTTGAGCTAAATTCTGAGGAAAACATCGCTGTCCGCGCCCGCTGAGCGATGAAGTCAGCGCCCTTCCAGTCGTCAGTCAGTCGAATCGTTGAAAATCCGTAGTCTGCGAGGACGGCACAAATTTTCTGATAGTTATAATTCTCTTTCTGTGTGCCTGATAGCTCCTCGTACTCGATTGGTTCGTAGTCGAATGCCATGAGATGCCTGTGAGTGGCTCACGCTCCTTCGGTATTCATGTCAGCCAGATCGCCGTGCTCGCTTTCGCCTGCGGGTTTCGTTTCGTCAAACAATCCGCCCGCAGCGGCCTGCTCGCGCGCTATTGCGATCCCGAAGAACAGCCCCGTCGAACCGACATTGAACACGAGCAGATTGAGCGCCACATTCGTTCCGAACGAATCGAAGAGCACCGTATTCGCGCTGAACGTTGCAACGTGCACCATGACTGCGATGAAAGCCACCTGCCAGCGAGTTTGTTGCCAGTCGAGTCTCCCCGTACCTCCAGGGAGAGTAGCGGCAAATTCGATAGCGAGTCGCGTTCCGACGACGTAGACGACCCCGAGCGCGATGGCGAGTGACGGATCGCTGACGAGCCACGCGAACGTCCCGGCCCCGACGGCGATCCCGCCGACGACCGCGAGAAGCCACGCACGAACTCGATTCATGTCGGCTATTGCACTCTTCGAGTGATAACTGTTCGGTGTCGGTAATTATCGTCGGTTTGCACCGGTCACAGACATCGTGTGCTACTTTCGGCCTGCTGTCGCCCCGTTTGTCCGTCAGCGCCGGGATTTCCGGCGTTTTCCGACGTTCTCAGAGTCTCGCACGGAGCGTCGTCGCGGTCTCTTCCCCGACACCGGTGACCGTCTGCAGTTCCTCGGTGGAGGCTGCACGAACGCCGTCGACGCTGCCGAATCGCCGGAGCAGCCGCCGCCTGGTCTGCGGACCGATCCCCGGCACGTCGTCGAGCACGGTCGAGACCTCGTCGCGGACGGTTTGATGATACTGGACCGCGAACCGGTGAGCCTCGTCGCGCACCCGCTGGAGCAGGTGCCGTTCGGGTGCGTCGTCGGGCCACTCGAACGACCCATCGGCGGTGACGACCCGCTCTTCGGCCTTCGCCAGCCCGATCGCCGGCACGTCCCAGCCAACCGTGGCGAGCGCGTCGCGTGCGGCGTTCAGCTGGCCCTCACCGCCGTCGATGAGAAGTAAGTCGGGCTCCGGGCGTTCGTCCCGGCCCTCGACCGCCCGCCGGGCGCGCCACGCGACGAGCGCGCGCATGTTGGCGTAGTCGTCGTTCTCGTCGTCGAGTTTCTTCCGTCGGTAGTCGGTCTTTTCGGGATCGCCGTCGAGAAAAGTGACGTCGCTCCCCACCGCAGCCCGGCCCTGGGCGTGGCTCACGTCGAACCCCTCGATCCGGCTCGCACTCTCCAGATCGAGCGCGTCGGCGAGTGCGGCGGTGCCGTCCGCCCGGCCCCGTCCGCGACGGGCGTTCTTGAGCGCGAGTTCCACGAGGGTGGCTTCGCGCCCCGCACCCGGCACGCGTACCGCGACTGCCTCACTGTCAAGCCACGCGTCGAGTTCGTCGTCGCTGAACCGTTCGGGCAGGAGAAGCGCGTCGGGCAGCGACCGCTCGGCGTAGTACTGGACGATGAAGGCCGCGAGCACGCCACCGATCCCGTCGGTGTCGTCGTCCGGCACCGAGAGCGTGTGGCGGTCGCGCTCGACGAGCTGGCCATCCTCGCTGTGGAGGCGCGCGACGGTCGCGCGATCGCCCTCGATCACTGCGCCGAGTACGTCGATCCACCGCTCGTCGGCCGCCGACGCCACTGCTGCACCGCCACCGTCGTGAAACGATTCGACGACTTCGAGCTTGTCCCGACAGTTCGCGGCCCGCTCGAAGTTCTGCTCCTCCGTGGCGCGGTCCATCTCTCGGCGGAGCGGATCGGCGAGGACTCCCGTACTTCCCTCCAAGAACCCTTCGACCGATTCGACGTCCGCGACGTATCCGTCCCTACTGATCTCACCGGTACACGGCGCGGTGCAGAGGCCGATGTCGTGGTCGAGACACGGTCGATCCCGTCCCGCGAACTTGTGATCCGAACAGCCACGAACCCCGTAGGTCTCCCGGAGCGCCTTCACGACCGTTTCGACCCGGCCACGTTCGGTGTAGGGACCGAACGCCGTCGCGCCGGGATCCGGGTCCCGGGTGATCTCGATTCGAGGGAACTCGTGGTCGGTGAGCTGCACGAGGGGGTAGGACTTGTCGTCCTTCAGCCGGACGTTGTACCGCGGCTGGTGGCGTTTGATCAGGTTCGCCTCCAGAAGGAGCGCCTGTGTCTCGGTTTCGGTCACCGCCGGCTCGATCTCGACGCTCCGCTCGACCATCCGTTCGATCCGGCGCGAACGCGGGTCGGCGTACGATCGCACCCGATCGCGAAGGTCGACCGCCTTCCCTACATAGAGCGTCGCGTCATCGTCACGGAACTGGTAGACGCCCGGCTCGCGCGGGAGATCGTTTGCACGCTCGCGGACGCTCGCCCCGTCCATCGTGTGGACGAAGGGTCGTGACGCGCTTCAGTCTGACGCGTTCTCCTCTGCGGGTTCTTCGTGTGGGGACCGCGCGGCTTCCGGCCCGTGGCCGTCGAGGCTGACGATGTTTTCGCGACCGATCGAGAGCTTCTCGACAGTCCCTTCGTCGTTCATCGAGGAGAGTAGCCGGCTGACCTTCGCTTTCGACCAGTCGGTTTCCTCGACGATCCGTGTCTGCTTCATCCGTCCGCCATGTTCTCGGAGCAGTGTCTGTACCCGATCCTCGTCGGTCAGCGGCTCAGGCGCTGGCTCGGGAGACGGTTCCGGCTTCGCTTCCGATTCGTCGGCAGCCACGCCGTCTCCGTCGTCGGGGTCCGATGGCCCCCCGGTTTCGGTGGCTCCGCTTCCATCACGGTCGCGCCACCACCGCCGAAAGCGCGTGCCGCCGAAGACGATCGTTCCGCCGACGAGGACGACCAGCCCCACGAGCCAAACCGGTGTCAGCCCGCTCGTCGGGTTGGTGCGAAGGAGATTCAGCTCGGTGCCATCGGAGAGCCAGTCGCCGTCGGTGTCGGCGGCTGAGGGGTCGCTCCCGACTTCCAGCTCCTCGCCGTCACGGACCCCATCACCGTCGGTATCGGGGTCTTGCGGGTTCGTACCGTACCGATTCACCTCCGGACCGTCGTTCAGGCCGTCGCTGTCCATATCGGGGTTCGAGAGGTTGTACCCCTGCTCGACTTCCTGCTGGTTCGACAGCCCGTCGGCGTCGGCGTCGCCCGTTCGGGTGATGACCGTCACCGGGACCGTCTTCCGATCGAGCAGCGTCGCGTTGTACTGATTCGAGAGGCCCTGGAGTTCGACCACCAGTTCTTGCTCGCCGGTAACGTTCGACGGCCACGTGACGTTGGTGAACTCGCTCGTGCCGTTGGTCCCTGGCGAGAGCGGCTTGCGGTCGCAGTCGACGAGCTCCTGCGGTGGTGCGTCCGCCCGCTCGTAGCCGAGACAGACACGATAGTTCGTGAACTCGGGGGAGTCTTGGAAGGTCGCGCTCACGTCGATGGGTTCGTCCTGCCAGACGTAGTTTGAGTCGTTGCCGGCGACCGAACCGGTGACGACGCCGCTGCCGGTCACGCTCACGTCACCGATCCCGCCGGCGGACACCGATTGTCCACCGACCGGGAGGCCGGTGCCGACGAGCACCACCAGGCAGAGCACACCCGCCATCACGCGTGCGCGATCGCTCATTCCTCGTCCGTTGTCGTCACGCGGTCGGTATTACTCTTTGCGTCCGCGATGCGCTCCTGCTACCGGATCGCGAAGCGAGACGCTGGCGAGTCGTGCCTAAAAAATTCGTGCGCCACGGCGGCGCGTGTGGGAATATCCGAGTGGGTGAACGAACGTCGGCCGATCAGGCCTCGGTCGTCGTCATGTTGCCGGACATGTTACCCGACATGTTACCGTCCATCTCGGTCGTCATGTTGCCCGACATGTTACCGGCCATCTCGGTTTCGTTACCCATCATCTCGGTCTCCGTCTCATTGCCCATCATCTCGGTGGTTCCTTCCATTTCGGTCCCCTCCATCTCGGTGGTTTCCTCCATTTCAGTCCCCTCCATCTCGGTCGTCTCTTCCATTTCGGTCTCCTCTTCCATCGCGGTGGTTTCCTCTTCCATCGCCGCGGTGGTCTCTTCGTCCGCAGCCGCGTCCGTCGCGTTGCTTCCGTTCGTGCCGTTGTCGCCACCGCCGCCGCCCATACAGCCGGCGAACAGCAGCATTGTAGCGACGAGTCCGACCGCCAGAACGCGCTTCGACGGGAGACGTGTCCCGAGCGCGTCGAATTTGCTTGTCATGGTTTCGGCACTCGACACGGAGACACGGGGAAGGCATAAATCACCCCAGCCGTTGCGCACTGTTCCGTACCGTTACGGGTTGTTGCCTATTTTCGACCATGAAAAATACGAAAATACACACCGCAGTGTTCTTTTCACGTTGATTCGCCCAAGCGGCTGTTGGTCGCTCGCTCTGACGACGTGCTTCGTACTGATCCCAAACGTCACGTCGCGGTTTGTGCGACATCCCGTCCATCGTCGCCGGTAAAACGGCCACACGAATCGTAACAGCGGGCGTCGTCGCTATCTGGGCCTCTACGACTTCGTCCCGTTGGAACTGCTGTCGTCTACCGCCCCACCAGATGATCGACGATCGCTCGCCGCCATCAACGTCTATCAGCCCCGTGCCATTGGACTGTTTCAGCAGTGAAACGGTATATTCACTGACAGTAATAGCGAGTTACAGGACTGAAACCGAGCCAATTCGCCCGGACTACCCGAACAATGGGCAGTGTCAGCGTTCGACACCCTGCTCGGCGAGGAACGTCTCGAACTCGGCTTCGGTGAGTTCGGGGACGTCCTCGGCGGCGGCGTCGTCGCGTTTTCGCTGACCGGGGTCGTCGCCGACCACGAGATAATCCGTATTGGACGAGACGCTGCCCGTACTTCGCGCGCCGTGACGTTCGACGCGATCAGTTGCTTCTTCCCGGGTCATGGCCGAGAGTCCCCCGGTAAACACGAACGTCAGCCCGTCGAGTTCGTCGCTCGCGTCGGCTTCGACGGGCTGTGGTTCGACGCCGCGCTCGCGAAGCCCCTCGATCGTCTCTCGGTTCCGTTCGTTGTCGAAGAACTCCCTGATTTCGCTCGCGACTCGCGGCCCGACGTCGGGGACCTCGCGGAGAGCGTCCTCGTCCGCAGCCAGTAGGGTATCGACGTCGCCGAACTCGCGTGCGAGGTTCGACGCCGTCGCCGCACCCACTTCCGGCACCCCGAGCGCCGTGAGAAAGTCCGGGAGCGGCGGGTCGGTCGAGGCGTCGAGTTCGTCACGGAGGTTTGCGGCACTCGTCTCGCCCCAGCCGTCGAGCTGACCGAGATCGGCCACTCGCAGGTCGTAGAGATCCGGAAGTGACTCGACCAGCCCGGCGTCGATGAGCTGTTCGACGCGCTCCTCGCCGAGCCCCTCGATATCGAGGCCCTCGCGGCTGGCGTAGTGCTCGACTGCGCGCTGGAGCTGGGTGGGACAGGACACACCGCCGGTACAGAACGCGAGCGGCCCGTCGCGCTCGATCGGACTGTCACAGACCGGACAGCGATCCGGGAACGCGAAGATGCCTTCGCCGCCGTCCTCGACGACTTCCGAGACGTAGGGGATGACGTCGCCAGCACGCTTGAGCCGCACCTCGTCGCCGACGTTCACGCCGAGCTCCTCGACCTCACCCGGGTTGTGGAGGGTTGCGCGCGAGACTTCGACCCCGCCGACTTCGACTGGTTCGAGCAGTGCGACCGGCGTTGCCCGTCCCGTACGGCCGATCTGCACCGTGATGTCGGCGACCCGCGTGACTTCGGTCCGAGCGGGGAATTTGTAGGCGTAGGCCCACCGCGGCGCGCGTGATGTCGTTCCGAGGCGTTCACAGGCCGCGAGATCGTTGACCGAGACCACGGCCCCGTCGATCTCGTAATCGAGGTCCTCGCGATCCTCCCCCAGTCGATCGCGGTACTCGATGGCATCTTCGATCCCGTCGACGACTGCAACCCGTTCGGTGACGCGGAGTCCCCACTCGGGGAGTTTCGCGTACTGTTCCGCGTGTGTCTCGAACGCGTAGCTCGCGTCGAGAACCCCGAAAAAGAAACACGCGAGCGGGCGTTCGGCCGTGATCTTCGGGTCGAGCTGGCGGAGCGTCCCGGCGGCGGCGTTTCGGGGATTGGCGAACGGATCGTCGCCGCGCTCGACTCGCTCGCGGTTGTGGGCGGTGAAGGCCTCGCGCGGCATGTAAATCTCGCCGCGTACGGCCAGGTAGTCGGGGTGGTCGCCTCGAAGGCGCTGTGGAACTGACCCGATCGTGCGGACGTTCGCGGTCACGTCGTCACCTTCGTACCCATCGCCCCGCGTTGCGGCGCGCTCGTAAACGCCGTTCTCGTAGATCACTTCGATCGAGAGCCCGTCGAACTTCGGCTCGCAGACGTACTCGACTGCAACGTCGGCGGGATCGTCTTCACCGTCGCCTTCGCTGTCGAAATCCGCGAGCGAGCGCTGGCCCCCACCGCTGCGGGCGAGTTCGCGCCGAACTCGTGCGTCGAACTCCCGGACTTCGTCGGGATCGCCACTGGAGTCGATCGAGAGCATCGGCGCGACGTGTTCGACGGTATCGAGTTCGTCGAGCGGTTCGCCGCCGACCCGTCGTGTGGGGCTGTTCTCGGTCGGGAGGTCGAAGGCGGCTTCGAGGGCTTCGAGCCGGGAGAACAGTGTATCGTACGTCCGATCGCCGATGACGGGATCGTTTGCGACGTAGTAGCGGTGGTCGTGATATCGGAGCGCCGCGCGGAGCTGTTCGGCCTGGTCACGCGCCGTCTCCTCGCTCAGCTCCTCGACCGGCGCGAACGCCGTTTCGGGGTCGTGGGCGTAGGGATTCCCGTCGATCTCGTCGGCGGCTGCCATCGTCGCTGGTTATTCCCGCGTTCCGCTTAGGCCGTTCGCCTCGTCGTAGTCGACGCGTTCCGGCGTCGCGTTCGAGTCTTGTGCTGTCGGCCGCCGATGGCAAGATAGCGTGATACCGGCGAGGTTTATGTGAGCCGAGACGGACACTCGGGTATGACCGACGACGAGTTCCTGCTGCTCAATCCCGGGCCGGTGCCCGTGACGAGCGCAGTCCGCGAGGCAATGGACGCGCCGATGGTTTCACACCGCTCGGCCGACTTCGAGGCGGTGTACGAGCGCGCCCAGAACGGGCTCGATTACGTCTTCGAACACTCGACGCCACAGGAGCAGTCGACCAGTGCCGGCGGGACCAGTCTCGTTCTCAACGGCACGGCGACGATGGGGATGGAGGCCGCCGTCGCCAACCTCGTCGGCGAGGGCGACAAAGTGGTCGCGCTCGTCAACGGCAAGTTCGGCCGGCGCTTCGCACGGATCGCCGCACGATACGCATCGGTAACCCGGGTCGAGGTCGAGTGGGGCGACTCGCTCGATCCCGACGATGTCGCCGAGGCCGTCACCGACGACACCGATCTCGTGACGATGGTCCACAACGAAACCAGTACTGGAATACTGAACCCCGTTCCCGAGGTGGGCGAGATCGCCGCCGCCCACGACACCCGGTTCGTCGTCGACGGCGTGACCTCGATCGGCGGGGACGTCTTCCGGATCGACGACTGGAACGTCGACATCGCGATCACCGACTCACAGAAGGCGCTCGCCGCACCGCCCGGCGTCAGCGCGATGTACGTGACCGACCGTGTGGTCGAGCATCTCGACGGCGAGCGCGCACCGTTCTACGCCGACCTCGACTGGCATCTCCGGAAGGCCGACGATAACCAGACCCCCTTCACGAGCGCCGTCCCGCTCTTTCGGGCGCTCGCGGTGGCGGTCGAGGAGATCGAGTCGGAGGGAATGGAAGCCCGAATCGACCGTCACCGTCGGCAGGCGGCCGCTTTCCGATCGGGATTCGACGGGATGGGACTCGACGGGTTCCCCACGCTCGGCGACGCGAGCACCCACTCGAACACCGTGACGGCCATCTCGCTGCCCGCATCGGTTCGCGAGAATCCCGAGGAGTTCTTCGCCGCGGTCGACGAGCGCAACGTTTCGATCAGCGGTGGCCAGGCCCACCTCGGCGGCGAGATATTCCGAGTGAGCAATATGGGCCACCTCGCGGACGAACAGGTGCTTCGCGGAATTCGAACCGTGGGCGAGGCGTTTACCGACGTCGGCGTCGATGTCGATCTCGACGCGGGGCTCGACGACGCCCGCGCACAGCTCGACTGATTGCCGGCTACCGGGCGGTCGATGGGCGGCCCGACGATCGTCGATTACTCCTCGGAGCGCTCTTCGACCTCGATCTCGGTCCAGTCGGCGTCCGCCGGCGGCCCTGCGTCGGCTCCATCGGTGCCAGCGTCCTCGACCATCGCGCCGATCTCGTCGGCGAGTTCGTCGACGTCGCCGGCAGCCATCAGCCCCCGAGCCCGCTCGATGGCCGCGTTGGCGTCGCCGTGTTCGACCAGCGCCACCGCGGCCGCCTCGCCCGCCCGTCCGCCGACCTCGGTGCCGGCGGTCTCGGTCACGATCCGACCGAGCAGTCCGTTGTTGTTCACGCCCTTTGCGGCCGCACGACCGATGAGTTTGCCGAGCGTTCGGCCGAGTTGCTCGTACTCGACGGCGTCGTCGAGCGCTGCCCCCTCGGCGAGCGCGTCGATATCGAGCGCCTCCATGATGTCTTCGAGCACGTCGCTCGCGAAATACGCCGCGAGGCCCCGCTCGATCGCTTCCTCGGGTGTGTCGTCGGACATACTGATCGTCTTCTCTGCGGGACTCTCGCCGAATAGGGTTGTGGTTGGCAGGGGCAAGGCCGCTACGAACAGCCGACCAGCGGCCCCACAGGACGGGGACCGGCGACACTTGCCGTAACTCGTGGTTATAGATACGAGCAGATATATGCACCACATACATGACCGACGACGAGCAGCGAGGCTTCGGGACACGGTGTATCCATGCCGGACAGGAGTCGGATCCGGCGACAGGATCGCGCGCGCCCCCGCTGTACCAGACCACCTCCTACACCTTCGACGACGCCGACCGCGCCGCCGATCTCTACGCCCTCGAAGCAGAGGGCGACATCTACTCCCGGATCTCGAATCCGACTGTGGCCACGCTCGAACGCCGCCTTGCCGACCTCGAAGGCGGTGTGGGCGCGCTCTGTACCGCGTCGGGGATGGCCGCGCTCGATGCCGCAACCTTCCTGCTCTGCGAGGCTGGTGACAACGTGGTAAGTGCCGCCTCGATCTACGGCGGCACCCACGCCTACCTCACTCATACCGCTGCGCGCCGCGGGATCGAGGCGCGGTTCGTCGACACGCTCGATCCCGCAGCGTACGACGAAGCGATCGACGAAAACACCGCCTACGTCCACTGCGAGACCATCGGCAACCCCTCCTTGGTGACACCCGACCTCGAAGCCGTCGCCGCCGTCGCCCACGATCACGGCGTTCCACTCTTCGTCGACAACACCTTCGCCACGCCCGCGCTGTGTCGCCCACTCGAACACGGTGCGGACCTCGTCTGGGAGTCGACCACGAAGTGGATTCACGGCTCAGGAACCACCGTGGGTGGCGCGCTGATCGACGCCGGATCGTTCCCGTGGGCCGAGTACCCCGAGAAGTATCCCGAGATCGGCGGTGACAACCCCGCCTTTCACGGTCTGAACTTCGCCGAGGAGTTCGGCGACCGTGCGTTCACTGCGGCTGCCCGCCAGCGCGCGATCCGGAGCCTCGGCGATCAGCAGTCGCCGTTCGACGCATGGGTCACCCTCCAAGGGCTCGAAACTCTCGATCTCCGAATGGAACGCCACTCCGCGAACGCCCACGGCGTCGCCGAGTTCCTCGCCGACCACGACGAAGTCTCGTGGGTCGCCTACCCCGGTCTCGACGATCACGAGACCCACGACGCCGCCAGCGAGTATCTCGACGGTAGGTTCGGCGGAATGATCGCGTTCGGACTGGAGGGAGGCTACGAGGCCGGCAAGCGCCTCTGTGAGGACACCGACCTCGCGAGCTTCCTCGCGAACGTCGGCGACGCGAAGACGCTGGTGATCCATCCCGCGAGCACGACCCACGCCCAGCTCTCGGCCGAACAGCAGCGCGCCTCGGGTGTGACGCCCGATCTCGTCCGGCTCTCCGTGGGCATCGAGGACGAGGCGGACATCGTTGCCGACCTCGACGAGGCGATCGCATGACCCGCGCGACGCGCGACACCCGATCGATCGGCGCGTTCGAGTTCGAGTGCGGCGAATCGATTTCGGAGCTGGAACTCGCCTACGAGACCTACGGCGAGTTCACCGGCGACAACGCGGTCTTGGTCTGTCACGCGCTCACCGGCAGCGCCCACGTCGCCAGCGGCCCACGAGGAAGCGAGTCGAGCCCTCGATCCGGCGACGGTGGCCAACACGGTGACGCGGCGGGCCAGGCCCGCGCGTGGTGGGACGCGATCGTGGGGCCAGGCAAGGCGATCGACACCACGGAGTACTTCGTGGTCTGTGTCAACGTCCCCGGTTCGTGTTACGGATCGACGGGTCCCGCCTCGATCGATCCCGCAACCGACGAGCCCTACGGGGCCGACTTCCCGCCGGTTACGGTGACCGACTGGACCCGCGCCCAGCGCCGGCTGCTCGACGACCTCGGCGTCTCCTCGCTCCACGCCGTCGTCGGCGGCTCCGTGGGCGGGATGAACGTCCTCGAATGGGTGAAGCGCTACCCCGATCGGGTCGAGCGCGCGATCCCCGTAGCGACCGCCGCGCGGCTCGACTCCCAGTGTGTCGCCATCGACGGGATCGCCCGCCGGGCGATCACGACCGACCCCGATTGGAACGGCGGCGACTACTACGGTGGCCCCAACCCCGACGACGGCCTCGCGCTCGCGCGCCAGCTCGGCCACGTGATGTACCTCTCGAAAGAGTCGATGGCGAACAAGTTCGGCCGGCGCGCTGCGGGCCGGGACGCCGTGCGCGATACGTTCCCTGCCGATCCCGCCGCTGGCTTCTTTCCCTACCGTGATGTCGAATCGTACCTCGATTACAACGCCGACGCGTTCGTCGATCGCTTCGACGCCAACAGCTACCTGTACCTCACGCGTGCGATGGACGACTACGACCTCGCGGCGGGCCACGGATCCGACGCCGACGCGCTCGCGGGGTTCGACGGCGAAGTGCTCTGTCTCTCCTTCACCGGCGACTGGCATTTCACCACGGATCAGGCCGCAGCCCTCGCCGACGCGTTCCGGACTGCGGGCGTCGAGACTGCCCACCACGTGATCGACTCCGACCACGGCCACGACGCCTTCCTCGTCGAACCCGAGAACGTCGGCCCACCGATCGCCGATTTCCTCGCCGACGGCGTCGCCGGCCGAGCGGTGACCGACGCGCGCACCGGTACCGACCGCGAGACCGCGTTCGCACCGGTCCACGCCAGCCTGTTCGGCGACTGACGCTCAGAGAACTCCCTGTTCTTCGAGGAGGGTTTGCAGCGTGTCCATCGACGTCACGATTTCGTCACAGTGTGGCTCGACTGCAGGTTTCGGCTCGTACCCCACCGCGAACCCCGCGACCTCGAGCATCGGGAGGTCGTTCGCGCCGTCGCCGACCGCTATCGTGTCCTCGAGCGTGAGACCGGCGTTGTTGGCGACCGCCCGGAGCGCGTCGTCTTTCGTCCCCTCGATCAGCGGGCCCTCGACCTCGCCGGTGAGGTCGCCCTCGTCGTCGAAGACGAGCTGGTTGGCGACGATGGTGTCGACCGGGAGATCGTTCCGCGCGAGCGCGCTCTCGACCCCCCTGCCGAACCCCCCAGTAATAATCGCCGTAACCACGCCAGCATCGTTCAATGCGCGGATGACGTCGCCGGTCCCTGGTCGCAGCTCGACATGCTCGAAGGCTGACTCGACTGCGTCTGCCGAGAGGCCGTCGAGCAGGCCGACCCGCTCGCGGAGGCTCTCCGCGTAGCCGATCTCGTCGTTCATTGCCCGCTCGGTGATCGCCGCCATTTCGTCGGCCACCCCACGCTGTGCGCCGAGCAGGACCGTCATCTCCGAGTCCGAAAGCGTACCGTCGAAGTCGAACGCGACGAGTGTCATGACTGAGCCTTCGGCGCGCGCGGTTTCAATGTATCCGAATCCGGCGATCGCCGAGCCGGTGTGGACGAATCACTCTTCTTCGTGAGCGATGGCGAACGTCCGCGCGCTCGCGCGGTCGGTTTCGAGGAGCTCCATCGCCTCCGCCGCGGGTCTGAATGCGACGGTTCCGGCGTAGGCCATCGCGTACGCACCGGTCACCAGCCCCCGAGCATCGCCGGCTATCTCGATGGAAGCCGATCCGTCACGATGGGCGAGGTTGTTACGATCGATCCCGTACCAGACCGCTCCGCCCTCGACCGTCGACACCGCCGTGCTCGCTTCGCTCAGCGGCTGTCGTCCGTCGTCGCCGACCACATCGAGTCCTTCGATACCTCCTGGCTCGTTCCCTCCCCCGGTTGTCTTCTCAGTGGACACCCAGAGATCGAAGTGGTCGTCGGGATCGAACCCGTCGCGCGATTCGAGCCGTCCCAGTCGCTCGCGCTGTGTGCGGTGATCGGGGAAGACGAGTTCGTCGGGTGGTCGTTGTGGTTCACCGAGTTTCACATCGAACTGTCGTGAATCGCCAGCTGCGAGCCGTGTGTTCGCACGTTCGTGGCCCACACTGAACTCGTGGACGTCCGATCGCGAGCCATACAGCTCCGTCGCTGCCGGCTCCGCGAGATAGGTGCTCACGTCTTCGGGCATCGCCAGCACGGCGTCGAGACGCGCGCCGTCGCTGTCGGGGGCGGTGTCGACGGCGACTTCGAGGCTACCGTCCCGATCGAAGTGCTCGCGCGAGAGGCCCCGGAAGATCGACGTGCGTTCGGAGCTGTCGTCGTACGGGTAGTCGCCATCGACGTAGCCGTCGAAATTCCCGACGAACTGCCACTCGCCAGCTCGGGTTCGCAGCGAGAGCCGGTGCTCGTAGAAGTCGAACCCCGACCCGACGAGCCAGAGATCGAACCGATCGCTCGCGCTTGACTCCGCCGACGTATCGCGTTTTGCCCGGAGCGCGGCGTAGGCGTACTGGTAGCGGTCGCGAGCGAACGTCAGCGTGCTGGCGCATGGTCCGTCGCGCGCCGCCGGTCCGACGTTCGGAACGAAGGGATCGAACCCGTGTTTCGTCGCCTTGTACGCCGTCCTCGCGTACCAACCGACGCCCTCCGCGCCGGCCCCGAGCGCCGCCCGGAGATCCATCCATATCGCCTGCCGGCTCGGGGTGTACTGGGGGTTGATCGTGTGGGCCTCGCCGAGGTAGCTGACCGGTCGATCGTCGGTCAGCTCCCGTGCGTTCGTGACGAGACTCCGAACCGCGGCGTTCGCGGGGCCGGGACCCACGTCTTTGGCGTACCAGCCCCGATAGAAGTCGGTGAACGTGAAATCGGGCAGCGCACCCCGGGATTTCAGGTCCGTCGTGAGCGTCTCGAACGTCCCCGGCTGCTTCCCGTCGACGATGTACGGGAAGTGGACGAAGATCCCGACGTCGACGTTCGGCGCGACGTTCTCGATGCGTCGTTTCTGCGCGGCGAAGATCCGTGGGCCGAGGCGTTCGAGGTTTGCGACGGCGCGATCGTTCCACGTCCCGTCCTCGTTCCATCGCCCACCGACGGGAGCTTCCTGCCAGAGCACGATCCGACCTGTCGGGAAGAACTCTCGATAACGACGGACGACGGCTTCGAGTCCGTCGAGGTGGCGTCGGCGCTTCGCTCCATCACCGACGAACTCGCCCGGTGTGAGCTGTTTGAGCACGCCAACGTTCAGCCACGCCTCGGTGCCGTGGCGGGCGGCCGCAGCCAGGGGCTTTTCGAGTGCCGCCAGGTCATCGGCGTCGGCGTCCGCCTTCGCGATGACCACCGCGAGATCGTGACGGCCGGCGAACGCGAAGAGGTTCTCGCGCACGCGCTCGTCCTTCCAGATCTTCTGTTCGGCCCAGACGAAATCGGAATATCCGGTTTCGGCGTCAGTGGTCGTCGTCTCCCCTCGACGCGTGTCGCTGCCGGTTTCCTGGCTTTCGGTCGTGTCGCCCGGACTGTTCGTCGCGGCCCCGTCACGATCGCTCTCGCCGGAGCAGCCCGCGAGTCCGATCATCCCGGCCGCTGCGGCCGCGTCGAGGAACCGCCGACGTCTCATCGATGGGTGATGGGCGAGCACTCGAATAAGCGCTCGGGTGCAGCGACGACGCTTCGCTCGCACGTCGATATCGTCATGGCTACGAGACCCGCTCGCCGTCGCCACAGGACCATCGTTCCACGCTCGCTGTCTCCTGTCGTGATCTTTTCCAGAACGTTTATCCAACGACCGAGCGCGGCCTCGATATGTCCGACAACGATTCGTCGTCGCGGCTCGGGAGCGGTTCGATCTCGTCGTCGACGGTCGTCACACTTACCGGATCGGTGCTCGGCGTTGCTGGAGCCTATATCACGCAGACGTGGGCCGGTGGTTCGTTCCTCGCGTTCGGTGCGCTGCTGGGCGTCGGCGTCGGCGTGCCGACGCTCTATCGTGAGTGGGACATCCGGTTCTCGCTGGGACGGGCGTTCGGCTGGGCGATCGTCGCCAGCGCTATCGCGTACGGCTTCTATGCGGTCGTCTTCGTGGCACTGACTCGTCTCGGCGTGAGCAGTGGTCTCGGCGACGGACTCGCCGGCGGCGCGACGGTCGCACTTGGAATCGCGTTCTCGCTGTACCGCAACTGAGCCGGTTGGCTCCGACGCCGGCCGGCGAGTTGTGCCCGGGAAGCAAAGGTTATCCCCGCCGCGTCGCTCGCCTCGATATGAAGATACTCGTCACCGATCCCATCGCGGAGCCGGGTCTCGACCGGTTGCGCGAGGCCGGTCATACCGTCGAGACGGCCTACGACGTTGAGGGCGACGCGCTCCACGCAGCGGTCGCCGACGCGAACGCACTCGTCGTCCGCTCGGGCACCGACGTCACCGAGGAGCTGTTCGCGGCCGCCGAGGAGCTCACCATCGTCGGCCGTGCGGGGATCGGGGTCGACAACATCGACATCGACGCCGCCACCGAGGCCGGCGTGATCGTCGCCAACGCTCCTGAAGGTAACGTCCGCGCCGCCGCCGAACACACCGTCGCGATGACGTTCGCGGCCGCGCGATCGATCCCTCAGGCCCACACCCGACTGAAGGCCGGCGAGTGGGCCAAGAGCGACTATCTCGGGACGGAACTCAACGGCGCGACGCTCGGCATCGTCGGGTTTGGCCGCGTCGGCCAGGAGGTCGCGAAGAAACTCGACGGCCTCGGGATGAACCTCGTGGCGTACGACCCCTACATCTCCGAGGAGCGCGCCGCTAATCTCGGTGCGGAGCTCGTCGAACTCGACGAGTGTCTCGCGAGCGCCGACGTGCTCACGATCCACACGCCGCTCACGCCCGAGACCGAGAACCTGATCGGCGAGGACGAACTCGACAGGCTGGGGAGAGGCTACCTCGTCAACTGTGCGCGCGGTGGCGTCGTCGACGAAGCGGCGCTCGCCGCCGCAGTGGCGGACGGATCGGTCGCGGGCGCGGCGATCGACGTTTTTGCAGAGGAGCCGGTCTCGCAGGACAATCCGCTTCTGGATGTGGAAAACGCGATCGTCACCCCCCATCTCGCCGCGAGTACCCACGCCGCCCAGGAGAACGTCGCCACCTCGATCGCGGATCAGGTGCTCGCCGCGTTCGCGTCGAAACCCGTGATGAACGCGCTCAACGCCCCCTCGATGGATGCGAGTGCGTTCCCCCGGGTCCGGCCGTACCTCGATATCGCTTCGACCGCCGGCAAGATCGCGACCCAGCTCCTCGATGGGCGGATCGAGACGATCGAGGTGACCTACGAGGGCGACATCGCCGCGGAGGAGATCGATCTCGTCACCGCGAGCGCGCTGGAGGGCGTGTTCGAACCGCTCGAATGGCAGGTCAACGCGGTCAACGCCCCACGGATCGCCGAGGAGCGCGGGATCGAGGTCGTCGAGTCGAAGACCCGGACCGCGGAGGATTTCCAGAGCCTCGTCACCGTCACCGTTACGAATGGCGAGGAGGAGATCGGCGTCTGTGGCACCCTGTTCGCTGGCGAGGACCCCCGCATCGTCCGGATCGACGGGTTCCGGGTCGACGCGATCCCCGCCGGCCACATGCTGGTCGCGCGGAACGTCGACGAGCCGGGCCTGATCGGGTTCATCGGGACGGTGCTGGGCGACGCGGACGTCAACATCGCGGGGATGTTCAACGCCCGCCAGGTCATCGGCGGCGAGGCAATGACGGTATACAATCTCGACGAGCCGGTTTCCGAGGAGCTTCAGGATCGACTGGAGGACGACGACCGCGTGATCGAGACGCGCTACATCGCACTGAACGGGACCGGAACGGAATAGCGCGCTGGACCGTTTGCCCGCCGTACCGAAGCGGTGGTGCCGAATCAGACGCCGTGAGTGGTGTTCTTGATACCGACGTGTGCAAACAGCAGGAGGCTCGCGAGGAGCCAGCAGCCGATGGCTGTCCCGGTCACCACGCGCGGGACGAACCCTTCGGCCACGACAACCGTCACGACGGCACCGATCGCGAGTCCCGTCAACCACCGATAGCACCGCATGACGTTCTGCCGTGTCAGGTAGCGCCCATCGGTTTCGGCTTCTTCGGTCGCCATTGTCTCTGATATCAGGACAAGCCTCGGCGACATTTACCCTTTCCTCCGCGGTATCTACCCGCGCAGATGGTTGAGTACGCCCTCGGCGTCGGCGGGCACGGGTTCCGGCTCCGTGCCGGCCGCGGCCGCAGCGTCGGGGTCCTTCAGGAGGTGTCCGGTCGTTAGACAGACTATATCCTCGTCACTGCCGACGACGCCCGCCGTGCGGAGCTTCCGGAGGCCGGCGACGCTCGCCGCGGAGGCGGGTTCGACCCCGACGCCCTCGCTCGCGAGCGCGCGCTGGGCGTCGGTGATCGCTTCGTCCGCGACGGCGACCGCTGTCCCGCCGGTCTCGCGGATACCGGGCAGCGCCTTCCGCGCGTTCACAGGGTTCCCGATCCTGATCGCGGTGGCGCGGGTCTCGACCGACTCCCAGCGCTCGACGTCTTCGTTCCCTTCCTCGATCGCCTCAACCATCGGCGCGGCACCCTCCGCCTGGACGCCGGTAAGCTTCGGCACGTCCTCGGGGTCGAGCGCCCCGCTCGCGACGAGTTCGCGGAAAGCCTTGTAGAGCGCCGCGGTGTTGCCCGCGTTCCCCACCGGCAAAACGATCCGGTCGGGGTATCGGCCATAGTCGGTCTGGTACCGTTCGAGAATCTCGAAGCCAATGGTCTTCTGACCCTCCAGTCGGAAGGGATTGAGCGAGTTGAGGAGGTACGCCTCGCCGCGGTCGGCGAGTTCGGCGACGATGTCGAGACACGCGTCGAAGTTGCCGTCGACTTCGAGGATACGTGCCCCGTGGAGGCTCGCCTGGGCGACCTTTCCCGCAGCGACCTTCCCGGCAGGGAGGAGTACCAGTGTCTCCATCCCACCGCGACCGCCGTAGGCCGCGAGCGCCGCGCTGGTGTTGCCGGTCGAGGCGCACGCCAGGCGGCCGACACCCAGTTCAGCAGCGACCCGGACCCCGACGGTCATTCCCCGATCCTTGAAACTTCCCGTCGGGTTCATCCCCTCGTGTTTGATCCGGAGACTTCGGACGTCGATCGCATCTTCGAGTCGGGGAACGGTGTGGAGCGGCGTGTCACCCTCCGGGAGCGAAACACCGTCCTCGAAGGGCAGCGACGCGGCGTAGCGCCAGACACCACGATCCTCCCCGGCGAACGTCTCGAAGGTGGGATACTCGGCGTAGCGCGCTTCGAGGAGCCCGCCACAGTCGGGACAGCGGTAGATCGGCGCGTCGAAGGGGGCGTGTACGGTGCCGCACTCGATACACGCGAGCCACGTGCCGTCGGTCGCGGCGTCGGGCGTCGGCTCCTTGGGCGAAAGCGTGAGATCGGTCATCACGCGACGGGACTGCCCGGGCGGGCAAAAGTGGGCCGGTCCGTGGAGTTCGTACTGGCCAGATGGACGTCATTCGGTGACGAGATACTCGCAAGCACGCCACTTACCCGTCCGAAACCCCAGTCTCGGGTATGGACGACGCGCGGACGACGCGCCGGGCGTATCTCGGCGCGCTCGGGACGGCACTCACTGCCGGGCTCGCCGGCTGTGGGGGTGCACTCGGCGATCAAACCACGACCAATGCGACGACTACTTCCTCGACGACCGGCGACTCGACACCCGCCGAAACCACGGCCGGCGGCCCGACGAACGCGACGGCCGCCACCGCGGACCCGAACGCGACCGGTGACACCGCGACCGCCACCGACGGCAATGCAACCGCCCGCGACGGCAACGCGACCGCTGGCGACACACCGAGTCCGTACACGCGCGTCTACCGCCAGACAGTCGGCTCGGTCGTGCTGGTCAGCGTGACCGGTGGGATGGGACAGGGCGGACAGGGATCGGGGTTCGTCTTCCGAAACGGCTACGTGGTGACGAACGCCCACGTCGTCAGCAACGCGTCGACGGTCGAGGTGCGCTTCTCGGGGGGAGAGTGGCGTTCGGCGTCGGTCGTCGGCACCGACCCGTCGAGCGATCTCGCCGTTCTCGATGTCCAGAGCCCGCCCGACTACGCGACACCGCTCTCACTGGTCGACGACCAAGCCGCCATCGGCACCGAAGTGGTCGCGATCGGCAACCCCTACGGGCTCGAAGGCTCGGTCACGTCGGGGCTCGTCAGTGGCGTGAACCGGTCGATCCCCGCGCCGAACGGCTACACCATCCCCGACGGGATTCAGACCGGTGCGCCGGTCAACCCCGGCAACTCGGGGGGGCCGCTCGTGAACCTCGACGGCGAGGTCGTGGGCGTCATCAACTCCGGCGGCGGCGACAACCTCGCCTTCGCCATCTCGGCCGCGCTCGTCGAGCGCGTCGTGCCGTCACTCATCGAGAACGGCGAGTACGACCACGCCTATATGGGAATCGCTGATCTGCAGACCGTCACGCCGTCAGTCGCTGCGGATGTGGGGATCGATCGCTCCCGTGGTGTGCTCGTTCGCCGGGTCGACTCCGACGGGCCGTCCGCCGGTGTGCTCCAGCGCGGTGACGTCATCGTGGGGCTCGGTGGCCAGCGGATCGACAGCTTCCAGGGACTCTCGTCGTATCTCGCGCTTCAGGCGTCACCTGGTGACACGATCGACGTCACCGTGTTCCGCAACGGCGAGCGACGGACGCTCTCGCTCACGCTCGGCAGCCGCCCCGAACAGCCGGGTGGGGCCACACAGTCGACGACCACCCCGTGAGCGCTCCTCGCGGACGATTACACCGTCTCCTCGCCGAACTCGTCGATCCGTGAGTGGACGTACGCCGTCCACTCGTCGAGCGTGTCGTGCATCAGCTCTTTCGCCTCCGGCAGCGGCGTCGCGGTGTACTGATAGACGTGGCCGCCGCCGTCGAGGAGTCGGCGGCCCCGCTCGGCGAGTCCCTTCTCCCGCAGCGTCGACAGCGACCGATTGACGTTCGAGCGATCCCGCTCCAACTCCGCGGCCAACTCCTCGACCGTGCTGTCCGGCTGGTCGAGCAGCGTTCGGTAGGTCCGCGTCTCGTGACGCTGGATGTCGAACACACAGACCATCACCTGCTCGAAGCCCGGTTCGGCGTCGAGCATGAGGTCGCGGAACCGCTGGGGACTGGGGTCGGCCTCGGTCATAGTCCGGATTCGACCGCCCGGAGCATAAATCTCGGCCCTCGGTCGTGTGTGATCCACGCCATTGCGTGACGACTGTCAACTCGCCACGCGGTTATGTCGATCCGTGGTGTATCACCTCGCGCATGAGCCAAGAGACTCGATCCGAAACGGCGACGACGACCGGCACCGGGCTCGCCGACTGGCAGGCGGGCGTTATCGGCGGCCTCGTCGGCGGCGCGGTGATGGGCGCGATGATGACGATGACACTGCGGCCGGCTATCGTGGGTGCGATTCCGGCGCTGTACGGGCTCGCACCGCCGCCGAACGGCCTCGCGGGCTGGATCGTCCACATGGCCCACAGCGCGATTCTCGGGGTGGTGTTTGCCGCGATCGCAACCGGCACCGGTGTCGGTCGTGGTCTCGGGCGGTCGGCTGCTGTCGGGTTGGTTTACGGCGTCGTGCTCTGGGTGCTGCTCGCGGCGCTCGTGATGCCGCTCTGGCTGGACGCCGTGGGTGCCGGGCTCGGACCGGACTTCCCGAACTTCGCGCTGCCTGGAAGCCTTCCGAGCCACGCGGTCTACGGCCTCCTCCTCGGGGTCGTCTACTCGTTCCTCCGCTGAACCATCCGAAAAACGTCGATTTTTGACTGGGTGTGAGGACAGCGACGCCACCGTCACTTCATCGTCACGTACGTCAGGAAGACGAGCGCGA
This sequence comes from Halococcus saccharolyticus DSM 5350, assembly GCF_000336915.1. NCBI lineage: Archaea > Methanobacteriati > Methanobacteriota > Halobacteria > Halobacteriales > Halococcaceae > Halococcus > Halococcus saccharolyticus. Next base: position 87,460 of record NZ_AOMD01000033.1, read on the forward strand.
CCGCTTGGAACGCCCGCATCGCCGCGATCACCCGCTGGGCGGCGGGATCCATCGCGTACAGGCTCCGCATCGTGAAGAAATAGTAGAGCGAGACGCCGTTCTCGACGAGCAACACCGCGCCGAAGGCGACCAGTCCGAGCAGCAGCGGCGTCCGGAACGTCCGGTAGTTGTTGAGCCACACCGCCGTAAGCGCGAGCAGCATCACGATGCTCACGCCGGAGAGGGTGCTGGCGATCGTCATCGTGTCGCTCATCAGGACGGTGGTTTGGAGGGGCGTCATCCGTCGGTCTCCACGTGTTGTGCTATGCGTTCGAACTCATCACGGTTTCGTTCGAACTGGTCGGTGAGGAAAAACAGCGCGGCGTAGTCCTCGTCGCTTTGTTCGACGACGTCGTGATCACAGAGCATGTCGAGATGGTGGCGAGCGGTGGTGTAGGCGATATCCAACTCCTCGGCGAGACGGTTTGCGTTTTTCGGCCGCTCGGCGAGCGCCCGGACGACGCGAACGCGGTTCGCGCCGCCACGCGTCGCCGTAAAGAGATACCACAGCGCCTTCTCCATCCTCGCTCTCGAAAGTCCTCTCGCGCCCTGGGGATATATGTTGGGTCCCCGTTTCGAGCACGAGACATCGATCGCTGTGGCAAAAAACGTGGAGCACCCTGAAACCGGCGTCGACATCGCGTTCACTGTGGCGTGATGGTCACCTCGATGACCTCGCTGGCGTCGGGGATGTCGAAGTCTGGATGGCGCTCTCTCGCCAACTGGATCGGTTCGTCCTCCTTGGGGCCGACGTCCATCGCCTCGGGGTCCTGGACGGGCTTCTGATCGGGACCGGTGCCTGGCGCGGTGTCGGCCTCGGTGCCGGCGTCGTAGACCGCGATGTGGTCGGTCACGCTGCCCGAAACCGGCTCGTCGCCGTCGAACAGCGAGAGCCCTTCGAACCCGTAGAACCAGTCGTTCGACTGGACGAACATCGTCTCCATCGTGAACTGGTCGCCCGGCGCGGCGCTGAAGCCGAACTCGACGGACTCGCCCGGTCCCAATGCAGGGGTCTCCAGCGAGCCACCAGGCGAGGGAGCGACCCCGCTGTCGGTGGTGTTCTCGGCGCTGGCCACCGTCTGAGCCAACGTCATCGGGAACCCGTCTTCGGCGACGATCTCGGTCCCCTCGTTGGCGTCCTCGCCCGGAACGAACGCGGGGTTCTCGCCGCCGGAATACACCGCCCAGACGGGCGGCGAGAGCGGTACGACGCCGTCCGCCCGATCGACGTCGAGCGTGCCTGGCGTCGAGACGTTCTCGACGGTCGCGGTGAACATCCGTCCACCGCCGCCGTCCGCGCCGGCGATGAACTGGTTGGTGATCGGGAGCACCTGGTCCATCGAGCGCGCGGGATTGAACGCGTCGGGGGATGGCCGCTGGAGGTGGAGCAGCTGGAAGTACGTCTGGTGTTCGGCTTCCACGCTGTGGATCGAGAGCGCCGGCGGGATCAGGTCGGGATTCGAGAGCAGCGGTGCCGCGCCGGCGTACGCCGAGACACCGACGGCTTCGAGCCGGTCGGCGATCGCGACGAACTCCTCCATCGTGTCGTAGGGGAACTCGTACTCGGCGGGTTCGACGGGCGTGCCGCCGAGGTCGTTGATCGTCCCGGTCAGTGCTTCGACGTGGGCCTCCTCGTGGTCCCGGACGTCCTGGATCTGCTGGTACACCGAGTACCGCAGCGTCGGTCGCGCGAAGTACTTCGCGACGTCTGAGTTCTCGACCTCGCTCTCCGTGTGGTTGTCGAGGAAGTCGTTGTAGAACGCGGCTTCGAGGTGTTCGAGCGACAACGCGTAGTTGAGGACGTCGACATCGCTGACGTCTCCGCTCCCCCTTCCGCTACCGCTATCGCCGTCACCATCGTGACCTTCGGCTGCCGCCGTTCCGCCGAGAGCCGATAGGGCCAACACGCCGCCGCCCACTGTCGCCGCGTCGGTCATGAACGATCGTCGCGAGCGCAGATACTCGCTCGCGTCCCCCAACGATGAGGGACTGTCGGTGCATTCGATGTCGTCTGGTTCGTTGCTCATTGTTCTCGTGTGCGGTGACGCACAAGCTCGAATGCCACACCGGCATAAATAGTAATTTTTCCAAGTGTTTGTCGAGTCCTGCGTGAGTCTCTCGTAACTTCCCGTTCGTATGTGTAGCTATGTGGGCGGCAAAGATAATCAAAGCTCGCGAGACTCCGTCCTCACGCGCTTCGTATCGGTCTCACAGTGCGTCGAGGAGGAAGGCGAGCAGCCCCTTCTGGGCGTGAAGTCGGTTTTCGGCTTGCTGCCACACCGCCGCACGATCGCTTTCGAGCACGTCCTCGGTGATCTCCTCACCGCGGTGGGCGGGCAGGCAGTGGAGCACGGTCGCGTCGTCGGGAAGGAGGTCGGCGTTCACTTGGAACCCACGCTCCTCGAACGCGGCGAGTTTCGTTTCGCGCTCCGCTTCTTCGCCCATGCTCACCCAGACGTCGGTGTAGACCGCGTCCCTCCCCGCGACCGCTATTTCCGGATCGGCCGTCACGTCGGGTGCGGTCCCGATCTCGCCGGCGCGATCGAGCACGCGCTCGTCGATCCCGTACCCTTCCGGTGTGGCTACCGTGAGATCGATTCCGGCGAGCGCACACCCGAGAACGAAGGATTGGGCGACGTTGTTGCCGTCGCCGACCCACGCCACCTGCGCGTCGAACCCCACCGTCTCGCGGAGCGTCAGCAAGTCCGCGAGGGTCTGACAGGGGTGAGCGTCGTCGGTCAGCCCGTTGACGATCGGGACGTCGGCATAAGCCGCGAGCTCCTCCAAGTCCGCGTGATCGAACAGTCGGACCATCGCGCAGTCGACGTACCCCGAGAGGGTGCGGGCGGTGTCCCGGAGTGGTTCGCGCTCGCCGAGGCCGATGTCGTCCGGGCCCAGGAAGATCGCGTGGCCGCCGAGCTGGGTCATCCCGGTTTCGAAGGAGATCCTGGTCCGAGCGCTCGGCTTCTCGAACACCATGCCGAGCGTTCGGCGTTCGAGCAGGGGATGTGGCTCGTCACGTTTCGTCCGCGCTTTGAGCTCCGCTGCGATGTCGAGCACCGTTTCGAGTTCGCTGATCGAGAGATCGTCGATGTCGGTGAAGTGGCGTGTCATGCGTCCCCTCCGAGCTGTTCGGCGACGTCTTCGAGCACTTTCGTCGAGCGGTCGAACTCGTCGAGCGAGAGACGTTCGTCGGGTGCGTGGTCGAGGTCCGAGTCGCCTGGTCCATAGGTGACCATCGGACAGTCCCACGCCTGGTAGATGTTCATGTCGCTCGTCCCCGTCTTGCGGAGTAGGCGCGGCTCGCCGTCCGCCCGCCGGATCGCACCGCGGAACGTCCGCGCGACTGGGTTCCGTGGGGAGGTCATGACAGGCGAGACTTCGTCGTACCAGCGCACGGTGCCGCCGTTCAGCTCGCCGTCGGCGGCCTCGCGCACCTCCTCCACGGTGAGGCTCGGCGGCACGCGGAACTGGACGTCCATCGTCGCCTCGACAGAGAGCCCGTCGTCGCTCGTTCCGCCGTGGACCTCGATGGGTTTGGGCGTCACGCGCTCGAAGACGGGCGTCCACTCGTCGCGGTCGTCGGCCACCGTGTTTCGCACCCGCTCCCACCAGTCGATTGCGTCCTCGATCGCGCTGTTCTCGGGGCGGGAGGTGTGGCCGGATTCGCTCGTGGCGACGTAGGTGCCCGCGAGCAGGCCCCGGTAGCCGAGCGTGATCCCGTTCCAACCTGAGGGCTCGCCGTTGACGACCGCGTCGGGCGCGTCGCGGGTCTCGACGAGGTGACGCGCGCCGCTCGAATCGACCTCCTCGCCCACGACACCCACGAAGCTTACTCCTGTTCGGACGGCGGCGACCGCCATCGCAACCAGGGGCCCAGTTGCGTCGACGCTACCCCGACCCCAGAGCACCTCGCTCCCCTCGCGCTCGCCGTCGCCGGGTTCGATCCGCACCGGAATGTCGCCAGGCACGGTATCGATGTGGGAGGTCAGCAGAACGGCATCGTCTGCGGGCGCACGGACGTTGCCGACCTCGTCGAGAAACGCCTCGCGGCCGTGATTCTCGAAGAAGTCGACGAGTATCTCGGCGCACGCCGCCTCTTCGCCGGTCGGCGAGGGAGTCTCCACGAGCTCGACGAGGAGATCGCGCGCCGCACTCACCGAAACGCCCGTGAGCGCTTCGCTCATTCCGACCGCCCCCCGAGCACGTCCGTGAGGGCGTCAACGACCTGATCGGCGTGGCCCTCGTCGAGGATCAGTGGCGGCAGTAGCCGGACCACCGACCGACCGGCGGGGAGCGCGAGGATCCCGTGATCGAGTGCGAGGTCTCGGAGCGCGCGGTTCGCGCCGCGCTTGACCTCGATCCCGATCATCAGCCCCTCGTCGCGCACGTCGCGGACCCGATCGCCGAGCTCGGCGTCGAGTTCGCCCGCGAGATACCCACCGATCTCGGCGGCGTTCGTGGGGATGTCCTCCTCGACCAGCGTCGAGACGGTGGCGTCGATCGCGGCGCTCACCACCGGCCCGCCGCTGAAGGTGGCGTTGTGCGAGCCGTGGTTCTCGGCGATCCAGTCGGCGCACAGCGCCGTCCCCGCGGGAAGTCCGTTCGCGAGCCCCTTCGCGGTCGTGAGGATGTCGGGCGTCACACCGGCGCGTTCGCACGCCCACAGTTCTCCTGTCCGTCCCATCCCGGTCTGGACCTCGTCGAGGATCAGCGCCGCGCCCGCCGCCTCGGTGTGTTCGTGCGCCGCCGCGAGATACCCCTCGGATGGGAGGTTGATCCCACCCTCGCCCTGGAGGGGTTCGAGGATCACGGCCGCGGTCTCGTCGTCGACCGCCTCGGCGAGCGCGTCGCCGTCCCCATACGGAACGAACTCGACGTCGCCGATCAGGGGTTCGTATGGGTCGCGATACTCGCTGTTCCACGTGGTTGCGAGCGCGCCCATCGTCCGACCGTGAAAACCCTGCATCGTCGCGATGATCTTCGAGTTCCCGGTGGCGCTCCGGGCGAACTTCAGCGCCGCCTCGTTCGCCTCCGTCCCCGAATTACAGAGCCAGACGTTCTCCAACCCGTCGGGTGCGGCGGCTTCGAGCGCCGCGTGCGCTCGGTCGCGTGCATCGACGGGATAGGAGGCCTGGACGAACGTCAGCCGCTCGACCTGGTCGGTGATCGCTGCGGTCACGTCGGGATGGGAGTGGCCGAGCGGCGCGCACGCGTAGCTCGCTCCGCAGTCGAGATACTCGGTATCGTCCTCGTCGTAGAGATGGACGCCCTCTCCCCTGTGGAGCCTGATCGGTTTCTCGTTGTGGACGAATCCGCTCATGTATCGACCTCCGCTTCGGCTTCGATCGCCCCAGGCGTGAAGTGGGTCCCACCGCCGTCGAGCGCCGCACGCACGGGCTCGTCGGCGTTCGCGTCGGCGACGACGACCGCCGCCGCACCGCCGTCGAGCGCCTCCGTCGCCGCCATCACCTTCTTGCCCATGAACCCCTCGGCGGCCGACTCCACCTGCGCGAGCGCGTCGGGCGTTTCGGCACTCCCGATCAGCGTTTCGGGATCGTCGGGATCGGCGAGCACGCCAGGGACGTCGGTCAGCACCACCAGGGTCGCGTTGAGCGCACCGGCGACCGCGGCGGCCGCCCGGTCGGCGTCGGCGTTCACGGGGGTGCCGTCGTCGGCCAGCATCGGGACCGTCACCACGGGTGTGTAGCCGTCGTCGAGCAGCCCGGTGAGGAGGTCGGCGTTCACCGACGTGATCCTGCCCGAGTGCTCGCCACGCCGGATCTTCGTTTTTCCATCTTCGACGACCTTGATGGCGGATTTCCGGGGGCCAGTCAGCAGCCCGCCGTCGACGCCCGACAGCCCAACGGCGTCCACACCGGTCTTCCGCAGTGACGCCGTGAGGTCGGTGTTGAGTTTGCCGGGGAGGACCATCTCGAAGGTCTCCATCGTGCGCTCGTCGGTGAACCGCCCGACCACCCCCTTCGGGGTCTCGACGTACTCGGGTTCCTCGCCCAGCCGTTCGAGCGTCTCGTCGACTGCTGTCGATCCGCCGTGGACGACCACGCAGTCCTCGCCCTCTCCCGTGAGCGCCGCGATGTCCGCGATTGTGCCCTCGGGATCGACTGCCCGCGCACCGCCGACCTTTACGACCGTCGTCATGGTCAGGGTGCCCCCACGGGATGGAGTCCCTGAAAGTCGAGTCCTGCCGTCTCGTCGATTCTGAGCGCGACGTTCGCGGCGTGGACCGCCTGGCCTGCTGAGCCCTTCATCATGTTGTCGATGGCCGAGAACACCACGATTCTCTCATTACCCGGATCGAGTTCGAACCCGACCTCGGCGTAGTTCGAGCCCGCGACCGCCTTCGGCTCGGGATAGCGGTACACGCCCGAGCCGCCAGCTACGAGCCGGACGAACGGCTCGTCGTCGTAGGCTTCGCGGTAGGCGCTCCAGAGGTCGGCCTTCGATACCGGTTCGTCGGGAAAAACGTGACAGGTCGCGGCCGCACCACGGATCATGTCGACCGCGTGGGCCGAGAACGCCGTCTCGCAGCCGAATGCCTGCTCGATCTCGGCCTCGTGGCGGTGGCCCGTCGGCGCGTAGGGTCTGACGACTCCCGAGCGCTCGGCGTGCGAGGACGCCTTCCCACCACCTGCTCCGCCCTCCGAGGAGCCCACCTTCACGTCGACCACGATCCGCTCGTCGCCCGCGAGGATCCCGTCGTCGAACAGCGGGCCGAGACCGACGATTGCGGCGGTCGCGTTGCAGCCGCCCGCCGCGATCAGCGACGCACCCGCGAGTTCGTCGCGGTGGCGCTCGACGAGCCCATAGACCGACTCGTCGAGCAGTTCGGGCCGGCTGTGCCCGTCGTACCACTGGTCGTACTGGTCTTCGCTATCGAGCCGGAAGTCCGCCGAGAGGTCGACGATCGTGTCCGCCGCCTCACGGAACGCGTCGATGTGCTCCATCGACACGCCGTGGGGCGTCGCGGCGAACAGCACGTCGACGCTCGCGAGATCGGTGGGCTCGCTGAACCGGAGGTCGAGCTCCCGGAGGTTGGGATGGACCGATCCGACTGTCTTGTTCGTATACTCACGGCTGGTCGCCTGGACGATCTCGAAGGCAGGATGGCCGCGGAGCAATCGGAGGAGTTCGCCGCCGGTGAACCCGCTCGCACCGACGACCGACGCGGTGTGGGTCATGGCGCAGCGACCGCGGTTTCGTCCGCCGTCTTCGCTTTGCCTTCGAGCCAGTCGACTACTTGTGCGGGCACGTCGCCGTCGGCGACGCCGTCGAGCGCCTTGAACTCGACCGTGTGATTCACCTCGTGGACCGTGTAGGAGTGGTCCGCGTCGGGATCGTCGGTCTCCATCAGGTCGACTCCCAGCAGGCCGCCGCCGACCGCCTCGCTCGCGCGCGCGACGAGATCGCGGGCCTCGTCGTCGAGTTCGAACGCCTCGGTTTCGGCCCCCTTCGCCGCGTTCGTGAGCCAGTGGTCCGACGATCGCACCATCGCTCCCACGGGTTCGCCGTCGGTAGCCAGAACCCGGATGTCGCGGCCAGGCTTCGCGACGAACTCCTGGACGTAGAACACCTTGTGCTCGTAGTGTCCCAGGGTCGATTTGTGTTCGAGGATCGCCTCCGCCGCGCTCCGGGAGTCGATCTTCGCCAGCAGCCGGCCCCACGAGCCGATCACGGGTTTCACCACGCAGGGATACCCGAACCGCTCGATCGATGCCATCGCGCTCTCCTTCGTGAAGGCGACCTCCGTCCGGGGCGTCGGCACGCCGGCCCCCGCGAGCGCGAGGCTGCACTCCGCTTTGTCCGCACACACCGCCGCAGTCTCGGGGGAGTTCACGACCGGGATGCCGTACGCCGCGAGGAAGCGGGTCGCATAGCGGCTCCGGCTGGTCGCGAGACACCGGTCCACGACGAGATCCACGTCGGCGAACGCCGCCGGCGGCTCGGTGAGATCGAAGCGCTGGTCGCGAACGTCGATCTTCGTCACCTCGTGGCCGCGCTCCCGGAGCTCACCGAGCAGGAGCTTCTCGTCGTGCCTGATCCGGGAGTAGAGGACGCCTATTTCCACTCTTACTCCCCCCAGTCCTCTTCGAGCTCGGGGGCCGTCTCGAGGACCGGCGGGGTGGTGTCGATGACTTCGAGCTCGGCGCCGCAGGTGCCACAATCGATGATCTCTCCGACTTCCGCGTCGTCGTGCAGGGACACCTCGCCCCCGCATTCGGGACAGTTCGCCATGTGCCACCCTCACCCGTGTATCCGCTTAAACCCTTCGGACTTGTTTGATAATTTACAAAACGTACTGTGGCCTCTCGGGGCCGAAATCGAGTGTTTCGCGCGTTTCGCCGCCGCCGGCGAGATGAATTCGTCCCCCTCGCGGGGGCGGTCGCTCAACGATACTCACTCACCTCCCGTTCGAGCGTTGCGGCGGCCGTGTCGAGCCGATCGCGCCGGTCGTCGCGGCGCTCCCTATCGGCCTCGATCGCCGCCCACGCCTCGTCGAGCGCCGCCTCGACCGCCTCGGGTGCGGGCCCGCCGACCGAGTCGCGACTCGTCACGCTCGCCGCGGGATCGAGCGCGTCCTCGATCGCCTCGCGCTCGACGACCGCCGAGAGCGATTGGTCGAGCACCGCATCGGTGGCCGCCTCGATAGCAGCATAATCGGCCCCCTGCTCGGCAGCCTCGGCTAATATCTCGTGCGCCGTCCGGAACGGCACGCCGTTCGCCGCGAGCAGGTCGGCGACGCCGGTCGCGGTCGCAAAGCCGTCGCCGGCCGCCGCGGTGAGCGCGTCCTCGTTCCACGTCGCGGTCGCGACCGCGCCCGCAGCAACCTCCGTCGCAGGGGTGACCGCGTCGACGGCGGCCCACGCGTGGGGGGTCGCTTCCTGAAGATCGCGATTGTACGCCCGAGGCAACCCCTTCAGTGTCGTCAGGAGGCCGTTCAACCCCGCGCTCGCGTTCCCGGCCGCCGCGCGGACGAGTTCGAGCGTGTCGGGGTTTTTCTTCTGGGGCATGATCGAGGAGGTCGAAGCGTAGTCGTCGTGAATTTCTACATACTCGTCCGCCGCGAACTCGATCAGGTCGGTCGCAAGGCCCGAGAGCGTCAGTGCGAGTGCCGACCAACCACTCGCCGCCTCGACGAGGAAATCCCGGGTCGAGACCGCGTCCATCGAATTGCCGAGTACGCTATCGAACCCCAGCAGATCGGCGGTCCGCTCGCGGTCGATGTCGAACGGCGTGCCCGCAAAGGCCGCCGCACCGAGTGGCGAGCGGTTCGTCCGGTCGTACGCCGTGACTAGGCGATCCGTGTCGCGTTCGAGCGCCTGCGCGTACGAGCACAGGAAGTGCGCGACGGTGGTCGGCTGGGCTGCCTGGCGGTGCGTGTAGCCGGGCATTACCGTTTCGACGTGCTCGCGTGCCGCCTCGACGAGCGCCTCGCGGAGGACGAGCGTCGCCTCGATCGTGTCGAGCAGCTCCTCGCGCAACCGATACCGGATGCACGTCGCCACCTCGTCGTTCCGACTGCGGGCGGTGTGCATCCGGCCACCCGACTCGCCGACGTGCTCGATCACCGCGGTCTCGATCGCGGCGTGGATGTCCTCGCCGTCGAGCGCGTCGTAGCCCGTCGCTTCGACGTCGGCGAGCGCGTCGAGGATCGCGCCTGCGCTCTCCTCGTCGACGATGCCCTGTTCGGCGAGCATCACTACGTGCGCGCGGTCGACCGCGAGGTCCGCAGCGAACAGCCGCTCGTCGTGATCCATCGAGGAGAGGAACGCGCGAGCAGGGCCGCCACTGAACCGATCGCGTCGGATCACGTCGCCGTCCTCTCCGTTCATTTCACTCGTCCCCGTCGTCCGCCGTCGCTCCGTTCTCGGTCTCGGCCGTCGTCCCGCCATCGGCGACGGGCGCTGTCGGCTCGTTCGCGGCCGCGATGACGCTTCCCGCGAGACGCGATTGGAAGCCGTGGTACTTCGCGACGCCCGTGGCGTCGGCTTGCTCGATACCGCCGCCGACGTCCGCGGTGTTGAACGAGGCTGCCGACGCGGAGTACACGCCGTACTCGCTCTCGCGACCGACTGGGCGGGCCTGGCCGCCTTCGAGTTTCACGGTGACGGTGCCGGTGACGCGCTCCTGAGTCGATGCAATGAAGCCTTCGAGTGCGTCGACCAGCGGTGCGGCGAGCAGTCCCTCGTAGGCTTTCTCCGCCCACTCGTGATCGATCTGCTTTTTGAAACTCCGCTCTTCCTTGGTGAGGACGAGCGATTCGAGCGCCTCGTGGGCGTTGAGGAGCACGGTGGCTGCGGGGTGCTCGTAGTTCTCGCGGACTTTGAGCCCGAGCATCCGGTCTTCCATCACGTCGGTGCGCCCGACGCCGTGTGCGCCCGCGACTTCGTTGAGGTGTTCGATGAGCGCGATCGGCTCGAACTCCTCACCATTGAGCGCGACTGGATATCCGTCCTCGAATTCGATGTCGAGCAGTTCGCTTTCGTTCCCGGGTGGCTGGGTCCAGTCGTAGATGTCCTCGGGGGGGACGTAGCTCGGCTCTTCGAGTTCGCTGCCCTCGACCGAGCGACTCCAGAGATTCGTATCGATGCTCCACGCGCCCCCGTCGCCGCCCTCGACAGGGAGGTCGCGCTCGGCGGCGTACTCCTGTTCGAACTCACGGGTCAGCCCGAGTTCGCGAACGGGCGCGATCACGTCGAGATCCGAGCTGCGCCACACGGTTTCGAAGCGGAGCTGATCGTTGCCCTTGCCGGTGCAGCCGTGGGCGAGCGCCGCACAGTCCTGGGCGAGCGCGACGTCGAGGATCGCCTGCGCGATCACGGGGCGCGCGAGCGCAGTACCGAGGGGATAGCCCTGATAGGTGGCGTTCGCACGAACCGAATCGAAACAGGTTGCGGCGAACGCCTCGCGCGCGTCGACCACGTGGTGTTCGAGACCGAGCGCGGTCGCGGTTTCCTCGGCCTCGGCGAACTCCGCGGCGGGCTGGCCGACGTCGACGGTGACGCCGATCACCTCGTCGAAGCCGTACTCTTCTTTCAGCAGCGGGACGCAGACGGTAGTGTCGAGCCCGCCGGAGAAGGCGAGCGCGACGCGATCGGTGGATTGGGCTGTGGATTCGGTTGGGGGTGTCATGGTGTCGTCGTTGTACGGTGTCGTCGTGAATTCGCCCAGCGGAACCCTTCGGGTGGGCGGCTGAGGAGCGAAACGAGTCGGAGAAATGGGTTTGTGCGGGCCTAACGGCCCGGTCGTCGCGGTCGAAGCGAGAGGGACGCGCCGGCAGCGCGGAGCAAGCCGGTGCGGCGTGTCCTCGTCATGTACCCGTTGCTGGGGCGGCGGGGATATTAAACCCTTCTGGGTCGGCAACGATTGCACCACTCACTCCGTGCGACCACGCCACGTGACCGTCACCGTCATCTCGTCGGCGCGTCGAGCTCGGTCGTGTACAGCCTCAACGTCCCGGTCCCCGGTGCGATCGAACGTCTCGCCGCCGAGCTCCATCCTCGGCTGGTCGGGTTCGACCGCATCCGCGAGCGCCACACGCTCGTGTGCAAGCGTTTCGAGGCCGACGATCCCGCGCCGGATCGACTGTTCGAGCGGGCGCGCCGCGCGCTCGCCGGCGCACCAGCCGTCGAGGCACGTGCGACGGGAATCGACTGGTTCGAGGCCCCGGTTCGCGGGCCTGGCCCGGTGGCGTACGTCGCGATCGAGAGCCCGGGTCTCCACGACCTCCACCGACGACTCGTCGCGGCGTTCGATCCGATCCCCGCCCTCGAAGGCGACGACTACGTTCCCCACGTGACGCTCGCCCGTGGTGGTTCAGCGGAGCGCGCTCGCGACCTCGCGACCGTCGAGATCGAACCGATCGAGTGGACCGTGACCGAGCTGGCCCTTCACGACGCACGACACGGCGAGCGCGTCAGAACGCTGTCGCTCCCACGTCGTCCGTGACGGCGGTTATCGACCAGCGGTGATCGTTTCCGACCGCGAGAAGTGCTATCGCCAGTCCGGAAGCGACGCTGCCTCGTCGAGAAGCATCGAGACCCACGCGTCGTCGCGGGAGATGTCGGCGATGACGAACCGCTCCACGCTGCCGTCATCGTCGACCGAGGCCATGACGTCGTCAGCCACGACGGGTGCCGCCGCGGCGGTCGCATCCGGCGTCATACTATGTGAGTACATACCACCGGAATATAAACGCGTCGAACCGATGCTATCGGAACACGTTTTCTCGATCGACCGATCATTGTGGAGCCTATCGGGCGGTCGCTGCTCGACGCAGTTTACCCGACCGATAGTGCGTGAAAAAGGACTGTCCGGCACGCCGTTCCAGCGATCGCGCTTCGCTGGTCTCAGATCCTGACGCCGAACGCCGTCTCCATGACGAACGACGTGCCGAGCACGAACAGGCTCCCGACGAACAGCTTCGCGGCGAGCGAGAGCCGGTCGTCGGGATCGAGTTCGTACCACCGCAGCGGCGGGATTGCCTGGACGAACGCCTGGAGTCGGGTTTCGTCGTCGCTCGACACGCGTCGCGACTCCCCATCATCGTCATCGTCGTCGTCCTTCCAGGCTCCCTTCGGGCGCATCCCAAACGATCCGATTCCGAACAGCAAGAAACCGATCACGAACAGGAGGTACTTGCTACCGCCCCAGCCGGCCCCGAGCGCGAAGCTCACGACCGTTGCGGCACAGATGATGACGACCGCCATCGTGAGGCCGTAGAGACACAGATCGAGCAGCTTGAGCACCAGCAACGGTGGCTGGTCGTGCCTCGTCGTCCCCTCGCCCGACCCCCGACGGGGGTGGTCGTCGTTCATCGATCGCCGACGGAGTGTCCCTCGAAGAACGCCGCGGGGCTCTCGTGTTCGGATTTGTGCCGGTGACAGAGACTCCGGCGACCCGCTTCGCTCACCTCGTGGTGTGTCGGTGCTTCGAGATCACACTCGCTGCCGAACGTCTCGCGCAGATGTTCGCGCGCGTCGCTCTCGCTTCCCTCGTGGGCGAGTTCGGCGGCGCGATCGAGCTCGGTTTGGACGCCAGCAGGAACGTCGACGTCGTCGAACGTTTCGGCCTCGACCTCGTCGAGATCCGAAAAGCGCGTCTCCATTCCGAGGATCTCCTTCGCACGCTCGGACAGCGACCGATCGGCACGCGCCCGTTCGCGGAGGACCTCACGGAACACCTCGATACGCTCCCAGACGTCGTCGTCGATATCTGCGTACTTCTCGGGCCGGATCTTCGCCGGACAGCGCGTGGTGAACGGACACCCGTCGGGAGGATTGCGCGGGCTGGGTGGCGTCCCACGGAGCGTGATCCGGTCTTCCATCTGCGTCGTCGGATCGGTGTCCGGAATCGCCGACAGCAGCGAGTGGGTGTAGGGGTTCGCCGGATCGGCGAACAGCTCCTCGCTCGGCCCGATCTCCATGATGTTCCCAAGATACATCACCGCGACCCGATCACAGATGTGTCGTACCACCGAGAGGTCGTGGGCGATGAACAGGTAGGTGAGCCCGAGATCGTCCTGGAGGTCCTCCAAGAGATTCAGGATCTTCGCCTGGACCGACGCATCCAACGCGCTCACGGGCTCGTCGAGCACCACGAAGTCGGGTTCGAGCGCGAGCGCACGCGCGATCCCGATCCGCTGGCGCTGGCCGCCCGAGAACTGATGCGGATACCGATAGTAGTGTTGCTGTTGGAGTCCAACGGTTTCGAGCAGTTCCTGTACCCGTTGGCGGCGTTCGCGCCGCGTGCCCCGGGCGTGGACGTCGAGCGGTTCGCGGATGATCTCGCCGACGGTCATCCGGTCGTTCAGGCTCGAATCGGGATCCTGAAACACCATCTGGGCGTTCGACCGCCACTCCTTGAGATCGCTCCCCGACAGCGTCGTGATGTCGGTGCCGTCGTAACTGACGTCGCCGGCGGTGGCACTTTCGAGCCGGACGAGCGTTCGGCCGAGCGTGGTTTTCCCACAGCCCGATTCGCCGACGAGGCCGAGGGTCTCGCCACGACGGATATCGAAACTCACGTCGTCGACGGCCTTGACCGGATCGCCGCCGAAGACCCCGCCACTCTCGTAGTAGGTCTTCAGCCCGTCGACCTCGACGAGGGCGTCCGAGCGCTGCCGTTCGTCGGTTGCAGTGATCTCCTGACTCATCGTTGTGCCTCCGTTCGTACGGGTTCGTCGTCCGTTTCCCCGCGCCCACGGTGCTCGTGGAGGGCGACCGCGTCCTCGCGCGAGCGGTCGTCGGGGTACAGCAGACAGGCCGTGGTGTGGTCGGTCGCAGACTCGGTAACCGAGACCGATTCGGGATGGACCTGCGTACAGGCGTCGAACTGCTCGGGACACCGGGGCGCGAACCGACAATCGGTCGCGGGCTGGTTCGGGGTCGGCACGTCGCCCTCGATGGTGGTGAGCCGATCGGCACCGGGATTCCGGCCCGGAATGCTTTCGAGGAGTCCCCGGGTGTAGGGGTGGGCGGGGTCGGTGAACAGCGTCTCCGCCGGCGCGGTCTCGACGATCTCGCCGGCGTACATCACGTTCACGCGGTCGGAGATCTCCGAGATCACCCCCATATCGTGAGTGATGAACACGATCCCGAGATCGCGTTCGCGCTGGAGGTCGTCGAGCAGATCGAGGATCTGGGCCTGGATCGTGACGTCGAGTGCGGTGGTTGGCTCGTCACAGATCAGCACCTCGGGATCGCAGGCCAAGGCCATCGCGATCACGATCCGCTGGCGTTGGCCGCCCGAGAACTGGTGGGGGTACTCCTTCAGCGCCATCCGTGCGTCGGGGATCCCGACGGCTTCGAGCAGCTCCGCGGCCTCGTCGGTCACATTGCGTCCACCGAGATCCCGGTGGAGATTGAGTGCCTCCTTGATCTGGTTGCCAACGGTGTAGACGGGATTGAGGCTGCTCAGCGGGTCCTGGAAGATCATGGCGATGTCGCCACCCCTGATCCGCTTGACGACCTTTTGGGGGGCGCGTGCGAGGTCGACGTAGCCGCGGGTCGTGCCCTCGCCGTCGTCGAGGACGATACAACCATCACCCTCGGGCTCGCCGTCGCCGTCACGGTACGTGACTTCCCCGGAAAACTGGTCGGCGAGGCGTTCGACGGTTTCGGGGTTGCGGTACTTGATCGAACTCCCGTCGAGGATGCGTCCCGGCGACTCGACCAGTCCCATGACCGAGCGTGCGGTGACGCTCTTGCCGGAGCCGCTCTCGCCGACGATCCCGATCGTCTCGCCCCGACGGAGGTCGAAACTCGCGCCATCGACGGCGTAGATCGTCTCCTTGTCGGTGAAGAAGGCGGTCGTGAGGTCCTCAACCGACAGGATTGTGTCTTCGCTCGTCCGCGACGCCATCGCGGTGTGCTGACTCATGCGCCACCTCCGGCAGCGGCGGCTTCTCCGCCCCCGCTCTCGCTTTCGCTTTCGGGATCGAGCGCGTCGCGGATCCCGTCACCGAGCGCGTTGAACCCGGTCACGACCAGCACGATCGCGAGTCCCGGGATGATGGAGATGTGCCACGAGGCCGTCGGGACGTACTGCTGGCCGAGCGCCACGAGGCGTCCCCACTCCGGGGTCGGCGCGGTGACGCCGAGACCGAGGTACGACAGCGCCGAGGCGACGATGATGACGCCGCCGAGGCCGAGCGACGCGTAGATGAGCAGATAGCTAACGACGTACGGCGCGACGTGTTTTCGCATCAGCGTGATCGGCGTCTGGCCGTAGCTCCGTGCCGCGTCGACCCACTCGTTTTCGACCGTCTGGAACGCGGGACCACGCACTGTCCGCCAGAGGCTCGGCCATCTGAAGATGCCCAACAGCAACGCGATCAGGAAGGCACCGTTATAGAGGTTGGCGATCCATGTCGATCGGAGTACCTGCCCGAGCATGATGAGGATCAGCAAGAACGGCAGCGACGCGAACCCGTCGCTGGTCACGACGATGATGAGGTCGGTGATCCCTTTGTAGTACGCAGACACCAGCGCGAGCGCCATTGCGATCGTACACGCCAGTCCCATGGCGAACAGGCCGATGAATAGGGATACCCGCGCCCCATACACCATCTCGGTAAACATGTCCTTGCCGTTCGTGATCGTCCCTAGTGGGTGGAATCGATCGTATTCGTCGTAACTACCCAGGCCGTAGTTCTGCCCCGGCGTTCCGGTCGACTGCGAGGCGAGGTTCGCCGTGCCGACCGAAGCAGTGGTCACTTCACCGACGTCTTCGTCGAAGTACTGTACTTCGTGACCGTAGGGGTTGATGATGTTCTTGTCGAGGGTCGTCGGACCGAGCGCCGGCGCGAACATCGCGAGCACGACGAACACGACCACGACGATGAAGCCGAACTGCCCCCACCGATGGTCGCGAAGCCGGTCGATCCGATCGTCGGTCGGCGTCCAGTTGGCGAATCGGTAGTGCCGGCGGAACGTGAGATAGCCGTACCAGAGCCACGCGAGCCACGCGAACGCGTACGCGAACACGAGTCCGACGCGCAGCGCCCACGCGTATGCTGGCGCGAGCCCGAGGAACGTTTCCTCCCACGCCCCGCTCGGGAGCTGATAGCCCGCGTTCGGGATCAGCTCCCGGCTGAGCAGCGTCGGTAGTTCGATCGTTCCGGTCCACGGGAGGGTGCTCGTGACGAGGTGAACCAGTGCGCCGAACTCGACGGCGACCAACGCGAGTGCGCCGAGCAGCCAGATGAGCGCCGGCCGTGGATTCGCCCGAAGCCGGGTAACGATCCCTTCGTCCTCTTGGGTGAGTTCCTGACTCATAGATTATTCC
Source organism: Halococcus saccharolyticus DSM 5350 (assembly GCF_000336915.1). Lineage (NCBI taxonomy): Archaea > Methanobacteriati > Methanobacteriota > Halobacteria > Halobacteriales > Halococcaceae > Halococcus > Halococcus saccharolyticus. The sequence goes on from NZ_AOMD01000033.1 coordinate 104,308, forward strand.
TCGAAGCTGACACGCGGGTCGAGAACCGTGTACAGGAAGTCTTGCATGATATTAATGATGACCAACAACAACACGAAGATGAACGCCAGCGCCGCCGCGAGCGGGATGTCACCGTTGATGATCGCCTGATAGAACAGCCGTCCGATCCCGTTGATCGAGAACACCTCTTCAACGATCAGTGACCCACCAAGAAGAATCGTCGCTTCGGCCGTGATCACCGGAACCAACGGGATGAGCGCGTTCCGGAACATGTGTTTCCAGACCAGCAGGCGGTCGCTCACGCCTTTCGCTCGCGCCATCTCGACGTAGTTCGAGTTTTTGGTCTCCAACATCGCGGTCCGACCGATTCGGAGTTCGTTCCCCAGCGATGCCGAGCCGAGTACGAACGACGCGGGCAGGATCCGCTTGAGTGCTTTGAGGAACTCGGTCGGGTTGGTGAGGTTGTTGAGCGGCGGCGCGCCGATGAGCTGTGGGGTGTCAACGATGAACGTCTTCCAGTTGAAGCCGAACAGGTACTGCTCCGAGTTCGACAGCCCCAACAGCAGGATGACCGCGAGCCAGAAGTTGGGGGCAGCGCGCCAGACGATTCCGCCGAGCGAGGCGGCGTAATCGCCCCACGAGTTCGGATTGAGGCCCGCGTAGAACCCGAGCGGGATGCCGATGAACAGTGGGATCAGGATCGCCCAGAACCCGAGCCAGACCGTCCGGGGGAAGCGCTGGGCGATGACCGCCGACACGTCCGTGTTCGGGCTGATGACCCACGACTGTCCGAGATCGAACGTGAACATGTTGATCATGAAGTCGATGTACTGTGCCCACAGCGGCTTGGTGAGTCCGAGCTGCTGTTCGATCGCCCGGATCTGATCCGCGGGCGCGTTCGCTCCGGCGATCGCCACCGCGGGGTTGATCGGGCCGGCGTACAGGATGATGTACGTCAGCGATGTGCCGAAGACGAGGACCGGCACCATCAGCGCGATCCGCTTGGCGAAGTACGTCAGCCTGCTCATAACTCGATTCCTCGTTGCGGTCGTCGTTCAGCACCGCTCCGGGACTGGTGGCTCTTCCCGTGGCGTCGCCACGCCTGTGTCCCGTCTCGGTGTCCTCCGTGATGCTCTCGTGTGCTGTATTCCATTACTGTGAACGTCGTCGGCACGTCGCTATGAAGCTATTGGCGGTAGTATTGCGGAATTCCCTGCGAACGCCGGTCCCGACGTCGAAACGCCGTTCAGGGCGGATCGGGGCCAGCGCGGTCTCGATTACGACTGGCGCTCGCCGACCTGGAACGTGTTGTGCTTGATCCGCGACGGTCCCATCGCACCGGTCCGGGGCTTGTAGAGCCACGGATACTCCATGTGTTGGGCGACGGAGTGTCTGGTCGTGATCATCGGGACGTCCTCCCAGACGGCCTCAAGCATCGACACGACTGCTTGGTTACGTGCTTGCTGGCCCGATTCAGTCGGGTTGTTCTGGATTTTCTCCCACGCCGACGCCGCACTGTTCGCCGCATCGGTGTCCATCCAGTTCAGTCCGCTGACGTTGCCGCTGCTCGACGTGTCGGTCGATGGCGGGTAGAGGAGCTTCAGGAAGTTCGTCGGCTGCGGCCAGTCGGCGATCCACCCGAGCGTGTACCCTTCGGTGTTCCCGCTGTAGGCCTGCTCGACCAGCGTCGAGAACGTGGTCTGCTTGATGCTCATGTTGATGTGAGCCTGGCGAAGCTTGTCACGCAGCAGGTTCAGGGTGCGCTTGACGATCGCGTCCGGGTAGGAGGTCATGGTGAACTCGTAGGGGTTGTTCGGCCCGTGGCCGTTCTCCTCCATGATCTGGCGAGCCTCCTCGATCTGAGTCTGCTGGTACCCGTAGGGGTACTGCTGCGCGTGCTCCTCGTAGGCCGATCGACCACCGGGGTAGATCTTCGGCGGAACGAAGTGATACGCCGCCTTCGCTGGTTTCTTTAGGAGCTGATCGATGACCTCCTGGTTGTTGTTGACGTGCGCGACCGCTTGCCGGACGTACTTCGGAACCGAACGGCAGTTGAACCCGTAGTAGAAACACGACAGCTCCTCGGTGTGGTACACGTCCGCGTCGATACCGTTCGCGAGCTGGTAGGTCCCGTACTCGTAACCGGCGTCGTCCGTTCCCTCGGCAGAGAGCTTGTTCTGGCTGTACTGTGCGGTGGGGACTGCCGGGAAGTCGGAGTTCTGGTTCGTGACGGTGTAGGCGTACTGCGCGGGGGACTTCGAGATGATCTGCCAGTGAGTGCCGGCGGTCATCGGCCCTTCACCGTGGTAGTCGTCGCGTGCGGCGATCTCTGCTTCGGTGCCGCTGTTGTACGTTTCGAGGGTGTACGGCCCCGCCCCGATGGGGTTCGACGACGCGAACTCGCTGTACTCCATTTCGCCGCTGGATCCCTCGATGTCGCCGACGATCCCTTCCGGCACCGCGGAGAAAGCGGCATAGGCGAGGATCTGTAGCGCCGCCGGGTTCGCCTGGGTGAGCTCTATAGTGAGCGTCCGCTCATCCTCGGCGCTCACGGCCATCGATCCCGGCTGGTAGCTGTCCTCGCTGTCGGTCTCGTGTTTGACACCGAGGTCGCCGAGGATGAAGCCCGCCCGCTTGGAGTTCGACGAGGCGGCGAGGCGTTCGAACGAGTACACGAAGTCCGACGCGGTGAGGGTGTCGCCGTTGCTGAACGTGACACCCTCTTTGAGCGTGAAGGTGTAGGTCTTGTCGCCGTTCGAGGTCTCGTACTCCGAAGCAAGTAGGTTCTCGACGGTTGTCGTCGCGTCGGGGTAGTTCGTCAGCGCGTCGAAGACGTTCATGACCACGTACCCGGAAGTCTCGTCGGTGGCCGCAACCGGGTCGAAGGTGGTCATCGTCCCGCTGTAATCCTGGACGGTCCGATCGGTCTCCCCGGGCCCCCCTTCCATCGGGTCTTGGCTCGATTGGTTGCCGGACGCGTTGGCGTCCTCGCTCGCGTTGCCTCCCGCGCTCTCGTTGGTCTCGGCGGGGCTGCTTTCGTTGCCGCTGCCACCACCACTGCCGTTGCCACTTCCGCTTCCGCTTCCGTTGTCGCCACCACCGCCACCGCCCGAACATCCTGCGAGGGCGGCTGCGGCGGCCGCACCACCGGTTGCTTGGAGGAAACGACGGCGTGACAGGTCGGATTCGTCCATAGTCCATCGGGCAATTCGGGTGTGTTGTGATAAGCTTTGTCGTTACCGATGGATTAATATGGCAAATTCGGCCCACAGTCGTGGGTCAAGCACCGGAATCTCCATGAGAAATGTCTTCATTCACCGTGAGTGTGGTCGACACCGTATGCTTGTTCCAGCCGAGCAATGGGTTTTACCACGTGGATGCCTCAGCTACCGCTATGCCCGAGATCGGTCCCGACACCGACCACACCGAGGCGTTCGACGCCGACACCGCTGCGCTCAAGGACGCGTGGGCGGCGACGCGCGAGGACATGAAGGCCCTTGCCTCCGAATACGAGGACGAGGGATGGGATACGCTCACGATTTCGGCGGGTGACACCGCACCCGAACCACCCGAGGCCGGCGACGAGAACCGGTTCGGCCTGGCCCACGTGATCCCGGACAACCGGGCCGAGGCGTTCACCGAGGCCCACGCCGCCGGCGAGTTCCCGCGGTACGACGTGTTCCGGAACGAGGCTGCCGGTCGGGTGTTCCTCGTGACCGTTCTCCTCGATCCAGCCAGCGAGACCGCCATCCTGCTCGCCGGGTCGTTCGAGCGCCACCTCTCGACGGAGCTCGCACAAGCGGCGAGCGAGGCCGACGAGATGTACACTCACGTCCAGACGCTCGACGGCACGCAGTTGGGGTCGTTCCGTCACGACGATCCCGAGAAGTTCTTCCCGGGAGCCGACGCCGTTCCACGAGACGACTGAACACGAAAGTGTAACGACTTAGTAGGCGGGCGGCCCAGTGGGTTCATCATGAACGTCGCCGATGCGATGACGCCCCGCGACGCGCTCGTCACCGTCTCGTTGCCGGGCACGCGCGACGACGCGCTCGAATACCTCCAGGAACGCGAGTTTTCCTCGGTCCCCGTCGTGAAAGACGAGGACGGCGAGGAGACGTTCCGTGGGCTGGTCTCGCGCCAGACGCTGATCGAACGTCCCGACGAGGACCAGCTCGCGCTGCTCGCCGAGAACGGCCCCACCACGACCGCCGACACGGCGATCGAGGACGCCGCCCACCTGATGGTTACCGAGGGCGCGCGCCGAGTGCCCGTCGTCGACGGCCGGCTGGAGGGAATCGTCACCATCACCGACGTGATCCGCGCGATCGCCGAGGGCGAGGTGGCGGGCGACACCGAGGTCGGCGACCTCGCCTCTCGAACGGTGAACACGGTCTACGTCGACACGCCGCTCACGGTGGCCGAACGCGAAATCTCCTACGCCGACGTTCCCTACGCGGTGGTGCTCGGCGACGACACCGAGATGTGCGGCGTCCTGACCGAGGTCGACATCCTCGACGTCGCACGCATCGTCGAGGGCGAGGCCGACACCGGCGAATCGATCGCGAACCAGGACGACGAGTGGATGTGGGAGGGAATCAAAGCGGTCGGTAACCGGTATCTCCCGACCCGAAACGTCGAAATCCCCGCCGAACCCGTCCGGGAGTTCATGACGAGCGACGTCGTCACCGTCGGGAAGACTCAGCCCGCACGCGAGGTCGCCCAGGCGATGCTCACTCACGACATCGAGCAGATCCCGCTCGTGAGCGGCGGCGAACTCGTCGGCGTCGTCCGGGACGCGAACCTGCTGGAGAACCTGTATGACCGATCCTGACGCTCCGCGCGATGCGGCCGACGGCGCGAAGGACGACGCGGAGGCTGCCAGCGGGGCGTCAGGGGCCGCCGACGCCGGGACGGTGGTCGAGCTCGCGAAACGCCGCGGCTTCTTCTTCCCCGCGAACGAAGCCTACGGCGGCACCAGCGGCTTCTACACCTACGGTCCCGAAGGTGCGGCGCTGAAGCGCAACCTCGAAGCCGCGTGGCGCGACCGGTTCGTAACCCGTGAGGGCCACATGGAGATCGACTCGCCCACGGTGACCCCCGAAGCGGTGTTCGAGGCGTCGGGCCACCTTGACACGTTCGACGACATGATCGTGGAGTGTCCCGAGTGTGGGGCGACTCATCGTGCCGATCATCTCGTCGAGGACAACACCGATATCGAGGAGGCCGAATCCCTCGATACCGAGCGTGTCGCCGACCTCATCGCCGAACACGCGATCGCGTGTCCCTCGTGCGGCACGGCGCTCGCTGACGAGTCGGTCGACGCGTTCAACCTGATGTTCGAGACCAACATCGGGCCGGGCTCGTCGTCACCCGGCTACCTCCGACCCGAGACCGCCCAGGGAATGTTCGTGGAGTTCCCCCGGCTCGCCGAATACGCGCGCAACCAGCTCCCCTTCGGCGTCGCCCAGATCGGTCGGGGCTACCGCAACGAGATCAGCCCCCGGCGGTCGTTGATCCGTGTCCGGGAGTTCACGATGGCCGAACTCGAACACTTCGTCGATCCCGAATCCGACGAGCCCCCGATCGAGCGGGTCGAAGACGTCTCGGTACCGCTGTACTCGGCGGCCACTCAGGACGGGGAGGACGACGGCGACGTTACGTGGACGACGATCGGCGAGGCGCTCGCCGACGGAACGATCACGAGCGAGTGGGTGGCGTACTATCTCGGGATCGCGCGGAAGTGGTACGACCGGATGGGCGTCGACATGGACCGGTTCCGGTATCGCCAGCACCTTCCCGGCGAACTTTCTCACTACGCCAGCGACTGCTGGGACGCCGAGGCCGAGATCGACGGCAACTGGATCGAGATCACCGGATTCGCCGACCGTGGCGCGTACGACCTCTCGAAACACGATACCTACTCCGACGAGGACTACTCGGTGTTCAAAGCCTACGACGAGCCACGAACGACCGAACGGCCCTCGATCGATCCCGATATGAGCGTTCTCGGACCGGAGTTCGGGGGTGCGGCCGGCGACGTCGCCGACGAACTCGCGGCGCTCGCTGCGCGCGACCCGTCGGCGTTCGAGGGGAGCGAGGTCGCGGTCGAAGTCGACGGTGAGACCCACACCGTGCCAACCGAGGCGACCGGTTTTGCAGTTCGTGAGGAGACGGAAACCGGCGAGCACGTCACCCCGAACGTCATCGAACCGGCGTTCGGCATCGGACGCGTGCTCTACACCGTCCTCGATCACGCCTACCGCGAGGACGAGGTCGAGGGCGAATCGCGGAGCTACCTCGCGCTGCCCGACGAACTCGCACCCACGTTCGTCGGCGTGTTCCCGCTGATGGACAAGGATGGATTGGGCGAGCGCGCGCGGGCGGTTGCGGCCGATCTGCGTGAAGCGGGCCTTGCAGTGACCTACGACGACTCGGGCAACATCGGCCGGCGGTACCGCCGGCAGGACGAGGTCGGGACGCCCTACTGCGTCACGGTCGATTACGAGTCCTTGGAGGAGGGGACGGTGACGGTGCGTGAACGCGATTCCACAGCACAAAAGCGGGTCGCGATCGAGGAGCTGCCGTCCCGGCTCGCGGCGTTCCGGGCGGGCGAACCGTTCGACACCTGATGAGCGAGGTCGGGCGGCGCGCGGTTCACGTCAGCGGCACTCTCCTCCCGGCGGCGTATCTCGCCGATTTCGTGACGTATCGGCAGTTCCGGTGGCTGATTCTCGCGGGGGCTGTCGTCGCGCTCTGTCTCGAAGCCGTCCGACTGTTCATCGGCCTCGATTGGCGACTGTACGACACGCTCACCCGGGAGTACGAACAGGACAATCTCGCTGGCTACGCGCTCTACATGATCGGTGCGACCGCGGTCGCGTTCGTGTTCGAACCGCGGGTCGCGCTCCCCGCAATCCTGATGCTGACGATCGCGGACCCGATCAGCGGCCTGCTCGGCTCGGGCGAGCTTCGGACCGCGAAGCAGGCGTCGGTGCTCGCGATCACCTTCTCGATCTGTTTCGCCATCGCGATCCCGTTCGTTCCGGCTATCCCTGCCGTTTCGGGGGCGATCGCTGCGACGATCGCCGATGGAGTGAAACCCGTCGTTCGGGGGTACGTGATCGACGACAATCTCACGATCCCGATCGCCGCGGCGGTGGCGATCGCGGTCGGACTCCGCGTTCCTCTCCACACCGTTTTGCCCCTCGGTATCGGAGGTCTCATATGACTGTCTATGAGACCGACCTCCCCGGCGTCGGCAAGAAGTTCGAAGTCGAACTCGATGGCGAGCGCCGGCTGGTCGTCGTGATCCACAACACGGGCCGGCGTGAGGTGTTCGTCCGTCCCGAGCCTGACGCGGACGCCGAAAAGCTGTTCGACCTCTCCGACCGACTGGCTCGCCAGGTCGGTACTATTCTCGAAGGCGCGTATTTCCAGCCCATCCGGACCGATTCCATCGAGACCGTGCTCTCCGACGATGCGCTCATCGAGTGGGTGAACGTCGGCCCGGAATCGCCCTTCGTTGGCGGCACGCTCGCGGAGACGCGACTTCGCGAGGAAATCGGCGTCTCGGTCGTCGCGATCCAGCGCGGTGAGGAGACGATCACCAACCCCGGACCGGACACCGAGATCGGAACCGACGACACGCTCGTGGTGCTCGGCTCGCGGGACGCTTGTCGCCGGCTCCACGATCTCGCCGCCGGCGACCGCACCCTCGACGACGATCCGGACGACCCGGACGCGACGTAGATGGCGACGCTCCTGCTCGAACTCGGCGCGGCCTTCGCCGCGATCGCGCTCGCGGGCTCGCTCGCCCGAGCGCTCGGTCAGTCGGTCATCCCGTTTTACATCCTCGCCGGCCTCGTAGTCAACCCCTTCGTGCTTGGTACACTCGGCTTGCCCGCCATCGAGGACCGCGAGGTCATCACCGTCCTCGCGGAGCTCGGGATCGTCTTCCTCCTCTTTTTCCTCGGACTCGAGTTCTCGTTCGAGCAGTTGCTCGCGAGCGGCGACCGGATGACGAGGGTGGGACTGCTCGACATCGTGGTGAACTTCCCGGTCGGCGTCGGGCTCGGTCTCGCGCTCGGCTGGACGCCGATCGAGGCGGTCGTGCTCGGCGGGATCGTCTACATCTCCTCTAGTGCAGTGATCACGAAGTCGCTGATCGACCTGGGGTGGATCGCGAACGCCGAGAGCGAACCCGTGCTCGGGACGCTCGTGTTCGAGGATCTCGCCATCGCAGTCTACCTCGCGCTTCTGGCGGCACTGCTCGGTGGGACCGCCGACCTCGGTGCAGCGCTCGTGGACGTCGCGGTCGTGGCCGGCTTCTTCCTCGCCTTGGTGCTCGCGGTGGCCGTCGGCGGCGGGTGGTTCGAGCGCATGCTCGCCATCCGCTCGAACGAGCTGTTCGTTCTTCGGGCGGTGGCGCTGGCGGTACTCATCGCGGGTGCGGCGCTCGCGATCGGGGCGAGCGAGGCGGTTGCGGCCTTTTTCGTTGGGATGGGGTTCAGTTCGACCGACCACGTCCACCGGCTCGAAACGCTGCTCGTCCCGCTCCGGGACGTGTTCGCGGCCGTCTTCTTCTTCTGGATCGGGCTCCGGACCGATCCGCGCCTCGTCGTGGGAGTTGCCGTTCCGCTCGCGTTGGCAGTCGTTCTCACTGCCCCGGCGAAGTTCGTCTCGGGGTACTATGGGGGACGGCTGTATGATCTCGACGACCGTCGGTCGGTCCGGGTCGCGTGCAGCCTCGTTACCCGCGGGGAGTTCTCGCTTATCATCGCGGCGCTCGCGGCGACCCAGGGCACCGGACCGGTGCTGACTGAGACGGTACCGGCATTTGCCGTGGGTTACGTCCTCGTCATGAGTGTGCTTGGCACGACCCTGATGGATTCCGCAGGGACCGTCGAACGGCTGCTTGAACCTGTTCTTCCCGGCTGATGGCGCTCGATCCGTCGCTCCGCTGGAGATGTCTCCGAGAGGAGTTCTACTGTGTTGGAGATCGAGACGGTCGATGACCCGTCTCGCGTCGTTAGCTGGTCTGATCGACGATGATGTAGGTGCGTTGGTAGTCCTGGGCGACGCCCTGTCCGTTGAAGTCGAAGGTGAGTGCTTGCTGTGATCCACTGCTCACCGACGCGTCCTTCGAGATCGACGAGGCCACGTTGCCGGACGAATCGAGGACTTGGACAGTGATGTTCGCTTCGTGAGCGTTGTTGGTGTCGGTGTTTTCCGCAGTCAGTCGAACGACCATTCGGTCTTCACTGTAGACGGACGTGTCCTGGCTCTTGATGTTGAGATCCGATGACGCCGTTTCTGCGCCGAAGAGCGATATCTTCTCCGTGTTCAGCTCAGTGAAGCTCAGTGCTGCGGCGACGCCCGTACCGCCGATCACCAGACCGACGATGAGTGCGACAACGAGAGCGTTTCTGCCGGTGGTTCGGTTGATGGGTGTGTCCATCGTACACGACGTTTCATTCGCTCCAGTAAATATCAGTACCGATATTATATATTACGAGCTAATATTCGCAATATAGTTTTTGGGACTTCGAAGTGGCGTACTTTAGTATTTCTGTCCAGTTCCCGACTATCACCAGCAGTCGGACCGTCCGGGTTGGTGTGTCGATCAGTTTCAGCCCGGTACGCGAACGCTTAACCCCAGCGACACACAACCGCGCTCCAATGGCGACGACCGGCGAGGAGTACGTCGAGCGCCCGCTCGTGGCTTCGGACGTCCTCGAACGCCGGCAGTATCAGGTCGAACTCGCGCGCGAGGCCGCGCGCGGGCACACGTTGGTCTGTCTTCCGACCGGGCTGGGAAAGACCACCGTGAGCCTGCTCGTGACGGCGACCCGACTCCACGAGGTAGGTGGGACTGCACTCTTGCTCGCGCCGACCAAACCCCTCGTGACCCAACACACCGAGTTCTACCGCGAGGCCCTCACGATCCCGGACGAGGAGATCGTCGTGTTCACCGGCGAGGTCCGGCCCGACGACAGGGAGGATCTCTTCGAGCGCGCACGCGTGGTGATCGCCACTCCCCAGGTGATCGAAAACGACCTCATCGGCGGCCGAATCGATCTCGCCGACGTCTCGCATCTGACGTTCGACGAGTGTCACCGCGCGTCGGGCGAGTACGCCTACAACTACATCGCCGAGCGCTATCACGCCGACAGCGAGGCCCCCCTGGTCACCGGCATGAGCGCGTCCCCGGGCGGCGATGAGGAGGCGATCCGGTCGGTCTGTGAGAACCTCGGACTCTCGACCGTGGCGGTGATGACCGAGGACGACGCCGACGTCGCGGCGTACACCCATCGCACGGACGTCGAGTGGGAGCGCGTGACCCTTCCCGACGAGATTCTCGCGATCCGGGACGCGCTGGTGGCGGTGATTGAGGATCGGCTCGAGGGGCTGAAAGAACTCGGTGTGACCCGTTCGACCAGTGCGGACATCTCCCAGCGCGATCTGAATCGGATTCGCGGGGAACTCCAGCAGTTGATCGACAACGATCAGTCAGAGGGCTACGAGGGGATGAGCATTCACGCCGAGGTGATGAAGCTCCGGCGGGCGGTCACGCTCGCCGAGACCCAGAGCGTCGAGTCCCTCCGACGATACTTCGAGCGCCAGCGCAACGCCGCACGCTCCTCGGGGGCGTCGAAGGCCGCCCAGCGGTTCGTCTCCGAGGCCAAAGTCAGAGACGCCATGGACCGCGTCGAGCGCTTCGACGATCTCCACCCGAAGTTCCGCCGAGCGCGCATTCTGCTCGCCCAAACGTTAGGAATCGAGGACGGCGAGCGCGTCATCGTGTTCACCGAGTCGCGCGACACCGCCGAGACTCTGACCGACTTTCTCGGCGAGCACTTCAGCACGCGGAAGTTCGTGGGGCAGGGTGACAAGGAGGGCTCGGATGGGATGACCCAGAAGGAGCAACAGGAAACCTTGGACGAATTTCGGAATGGGGAGTTCGAGGTCCTCGTCTCGACCTCCGTGGCGGAGGAGGGTCTCGACGTCCCCGAGGTCGATCTCGTCCTGTTCTACGAGCCAGTCCCGACTGCGATCCGATCGATCCAGCGCAAGGGCCGGACCGGTCGCCAGACGGAGGGCCGGGTGATGGTGTTGCTCGCCGAGGACACCCGCGACGAGGCGTACTTCTGGAAGTCCCGTCACGAGGAATCTCGGATGGAAGAAGAGCTCGAAACGCTGAAAAGTGCCGCCAGAGCCATCGAGTCCGATCTCGCCCAGTCGGACCTCGGTTCGTTCGAGAGTAGTGACGTGGCGGTGACCGGCGAATCCGCCACGACCGACGACGGCGCAGCCGCGAACGCGACCGCGGGCGACGGCGGGCAGTCGGGCCTGACGGCGTTCGCAACACCGGACGAGGTCGCCGCTGAGGACGGGGCTGCCGGAGCGACCGACGTGGGTGACGCGGACGAGGAGGACGAAGCGGGCGTCGTGGCGACAGCCACCGCTGACGCCGAGGACGAGACCGAGATCGTGATCGACCAGCGCGAACTCGACTCGTCGATCGCGCGCGACCTCTCGACGCGCGAGGGGACCGAGACCCGTCTGGAGACGCTCGCGGTCGGCGACTACGTGCTCTCGGATCGGGTGGTCGTCGAGCGTAAATCCGTGAGCGACTTCCTCGACACGCTGACCGGCGGGGACCGGTCGGTGTTCGAGCAGGTCGGCGACGCGTCGCGTCACTACGCCAGGCCCGTCGTCGTGATCGAGGGCGAGGACCTCTACGGCGAGCGGAACGTCCACCCGAACGCGATCCGGGGTGCGCTCGCTTCCTTGGCCGTGGACTTCGGCGCGAGCGTGCTCCGGACGACAGACGAAGCCGACACCGCTGACCTCCTCGCCGTGATCGCCGGCCGCGAACAGGAGGTTGACGATCGCGAGGTCAGCGTTCACGGCGAGAAGGGGACGAAGACGCTGGCCGAACAGCAGGAGTACGTCGTGAGCGCGATCGCGGACATCGGGCCGGTGACCGCACGCGCACTGCTCGACGCGTTCGGGACGGTTGAGGGCGTGATGATCGCGAACGAGGACGACCTCCGTGAGGTGTCGGGGATCGGTGAAGTCACGGCCGAGCGGATCCGCGAGGTCGTCGGCAGCGACTACGAGACGTAGTTAACGTCGTGCGTTCCGCACGGCTTCGAGCGCTTCAGCGGCCTCGTGGGCGGCGGCGAGGTGGTCGCGTGCTCGTCCGAGGTCGTCGATGTTCTCGGCGGCGCTCGCGAGTCGATGGAGGGTGCGCGAGAGCGACGCCTCGGTCGCCGCGAGATCGCCCGTTCCTTCGTTGGAGCCCCGATCAGGGCTCGCATTCGTCACGTCGCCACGCGACTGCGACGGTGGCGCACGCCGATCGTCGACCGGTGTCGACTTCGGCCGTCCTGTCCCCGCAGTCGTCTCCCGGGGTCGTGATTCCGCGGCACGATCGGCTTCGGCGGACCGCTCGTCGTGAGGATCGTCGACGGGGATCTGTCGGCTGTCGTCCGCTGTTTCGGCCCCTGCTGCCCCGCCAGCGGCCGGCGCGTCGTTCGCCGCGGTCCTCGTCTCGCTGTCTTCGCCGGTGGCCTGCTGGCACGTCGAGCAGAACGTCTGTCCGTCGTAGCGGAACAGCGGGTTCCCGCAGGTGTCGCAGTGGCTGTTGGTCATCGTCGCACCCTGGAGGAGGAGCTCGCTCATCTGCTCGGTCGTCTCGCGTTTCTCCTCGTCCTCGGCGAACCGCTCACGGAGTTTCTCGCGTTCGGCTTCCTTGTCGAAGTCGCTCATACCCGTCGAAAGGCACCGCGATTCAAAAAGGACTGTGGGTCGGTCTCGTAGGGATTACCCGGCGGTAGGAGTACGGTAGCGGTGCAGTCGTGGACCGTTCGAGCGAGTAAACTCGCGAGCGCGTGACCGCAGCAAACGGTGGTTAGCAGACGGGTTTCGGATTCACGCCCATCGATTCGAGCCGCTCCGTATACTCGTCGTAGGCGGTCTGGATCGCGTCGCCGGCGGCTTCCTCGGCACGCGCCCACTCCTCGTCGGTCTCGCAGACGTCGCCGAGGAGGTCTTTGCCGCGCTCGAGCTGGGCGTCGACGTCGTCGCCGAGATCGCGGAAGAGCTGTGCGCCGCTCGTGTCGGCCTGGCCGACGAAGAAGCCGACGAGCTGTTCTTTCGACTTCGCGGTCGCGATGGTCCGGCCGACGAACGCGCCTGCGCGACCGGCGGTGTCGTCGATCGAGCGGAGGTACTCGTGGATGGCCGGCGTCTCGTCCGGTTCGTGGTCACCGTCGAGACGCTGTGTGACCTGGCCGTAGTGATCGCCCTCTTCGCTGGCGGTGGTGGCGAAGACCTCTTGGGCGGCGTCGTCACCCTCGCTTTCGGCCCACTCCTCGAACGTCTCGCGGGCGTGAAACTCGCTGTCGGCGGCCGCGCGGAGCACCGGTGCGGACTCCATCTCCCCTTCGGTGTCGGCGTACAGCGACTTCGAGGAGCCGAGCCGCGAGAGCGCGGTTCGGTTGTCCTCGCGAACGCTATCGACGAACTGACTCGAATCCATGTGCGCTCACAGACACGCAGGCGGTTTGTAACCATCGCCCTCTTTCGAACACGAACGAAGTCGATCGCTCGAAGCGAGCGCCATCGATCACTGAAAAACGGTGGGTGGTTGCTGTGGCGTGGACTGCCTGACGGTTCGCCACTTCGATTTGAGGCCTCGCCCTGCTCCGCGGGTCGTTCCTCCCCGCTCCGCTACGAGGCCTCGTTTACTCCGTTCACTCGGCCTCGCCTGTCTCGATCGGGGCGTTGACCAGATTCCCCCACTCGGTCCACGAGCCGTCGTAGTTCNGCCAGCCCGCTCAGAGATGTGTATAAGAGACAGGGCCTCGCCCTGCTCCGCGGGTCGTTCCTCCCCGCTCCGCTACGAGGCCTCGTTTACTCCGTTCACTCGGCCTCGCCTGTCTCGATCGGGGCGTTGACCAGATTCCCCCACTCGGTCCACGAGCCGTCGTAGTTCACGACGTTCTCGTAGCCCAGCAGTTCGTGGAGCGCGAACCACGCGATCGAGGAGCGCTCGCCGATCCGGCAGTACGCGACGACCTCCTGATCGTCGGTCACGCCGTCGGACTCGTAGAGCTCGCGGAGTTCGTCGGCGGTCTTGAACGTGCCGTCGTCGTTGACCGTCGCGGCCCACGAGATGTTCGACGCGCCGGGGATGTGGCCGCCACGTTGGGCGGTCTCCTGGAGTCCGGGCGGCGCGAGGATCTCGCCCTTGAACTCCTCGGGCGAGCGAACGTCGACGAGGGGAACGCCGCGCTCCATCGCGTTCTCGACATCGGTGCGGTACGCCCGAATCCCCTCGTATGGGCCGCTCGCGGCGTAGTCTTGACTCGAAAACTCCGGTACGTCGGTCGTAGTCGGGTAGTCGTTCGCCAGCCAGTAGTCCCGGCCGCCGTTCATCAGCTTCACGTCGTCGTGGCCGTAGTACTTGAACTGCCAGTAGGTGTACGCCGCGAACCAGTTCGAGTTGTCGCCGTAGAGAACTACTGTACTATCCTCCGTGAGACCGTGCTCGCCCATCACGTCCGCGAAGTCCTCCTTCGAGAGGACGTCGCGTCGGGTCTGGTCCTGAAGTTGGGTTTCCCAGTTCAGCCCGATCGCACCCGGTGCGTGGGCCTCCTCGTACGCCTCCGTGTCGACGTCGACCTCGATCAATCGGTATGCGGGGTCGTCGTCCTGAAACTCCTCGATGTGCTCCTCGACCCAGTCGGCCGAAACGAGCACGTCATTTGCGTAGTCACTCATGACCACTCGTCGCTTCGATCCGGGGGCATATATTACCGATACTCTCGGCAGATCACGTCACCATCACCCACGTACCAGAAAATTTTGCTGGTTCAGACTGGGGACGAGTGCGGTAAGCCAGGCCGACCGAGCTGCGATGACGACCGGTGGAAGCGAGTTGCCGAGTGACGTGCCACGAACCAGAGATTTTTGCTGGCATCTCTGAGTGTCGATCTGCGGATGAGCTACTTCGCCATGCTCCGCGGCTCGCATTCGTTCGCCGCTCCGCCACGTGGCGGAGTTCGCTGCGCTTACTCCGCCTCGCCAGTCTCCACAGTTTGGGGTATCCTAAAACGGTTGGTATGGTGTTCAGCCAACAGCAGGGAACTCCGCTACTGCCGGGACTGAATAGCAGTGATACTTGGCTGCTTCTCAGAGGCCGCTTTTCAGGTCGTTTCTGAGATGTGTGAAGCGTTTTATGACACCTTCGACAGCAATTTAAATGATAGCTGTTGAATCCGAATCATGGCGTCAGATCAAACTAAGACGTTAATCGGGGTAGGATGGGTTGTAATTGGGTTGGTGCAGGCAGTTCTCTATGCCGTGCAAAGTGACTGGTTAGCTACTGGTTTTGGTATATTCTACTCTATCTTAGGAATCGTGTATCTCTGGGCGGAAGTTTACAGGTGAGGGTGTCATAGAACAGTTGGCATGGCTTTCGACTATCAACTGAGATGCCTGCTACCGCTGTTTCTGAATGGCAGCGATATTAGGTAGTTCTCAGACACCTGGTTCTTGGGCTGCTGCTGAGGTCTGGGAAGAATTCTATGACACCCTCCACGGTTCGCCCGACGGCTCACCGTTCCGATACGAGGCCTCGTTCACTCCGTTCACTCGGCCTCGCCTGTCTCGATCGGCGCACGAACCAAATTACCCCACTCGGTCCACGAGCCGTCGTAGTTCCGGACGTCGTCGTAGCCCAGCAGGTCGTGGAGCGCGAACCACTCGATCGAGGAGCNGATGTGTATAAGAGACAGCCGCTACGAGGCCTCGTTTACTCCGTTCACTCGGCCTCGCCTGTCTCGATCGGGGCGTTGACCAGATTCCCCCACTCGGTCCACGAGCCGTCGTAGTTCCGGACGTCGTCGTAGCCCAGCAGGTCGTGGAGCGCGAACCACTCGATCGAGGAGCGCTCGCCGACGCGGCAGTAGGTGATGATCGATTCGTCGCCCTCGACGCCGTGATCGGCGTAGAGTTCGCGGAGCTCGTCGGCGGATTTGAACGTGCCGTCGTCGTTCAGGACCTGTGCGACCGGAACGTTCGACGCACCGGGAATGTGGCCGCCGCGCTGGGCGGTTTCCTGGAGGCCCTCGGGTGCGATCTTCTCGCCGGTGAACTCCGCAGGCGAGCGCACGTCGACCATCGGGATTCCGGTTTCGAGTGCCTCGTCGACCTCGCGCTTGTACGCTCGGATGTTGTCGTAGGGACCGCCAGCGACGTACTCGGTGGGTGAGAACGCGGGCACCTCGTCGGTCAGGGGGTAGTCGTTGTGAACCCAGTAGTCTTTCCCGCCGTCGAGCACGCGCGCGTCGTCGTGACCGAAGTACTTGAACTCCCAGTAGGCGAACAGCGCGAACCAGTTGGCGATGTGGCCGTCGCCGTAGAACACTACTGTGGAATCGTCCGCGATGCCGTGGCTCCCACAGAGCGACTCGAACCCCTCCTTGTCGAGGATGTCGCGTTCGGTCTCGTCCGAGAGGTCTTCGTCCCACTGGAGCCCGATCGCGCCGGGGATGTGCCCCTCGTCGTACCGTGAGGGAAAGTCGTCGTCTTCGGGTGATTCGGGGCTGTTGACCTCCACGAGCCGGTATTCGGCATCGTCATCTCGAAACTCGTCGAGGTGGTTTTCTATCCAGTCGGCCGAAACCAGGACGTCGTTGGCGTAATCGCTCATGATCCGTCTTCGTTTCGTCGACTGAGCACAAAGCGTTCCTGCTTGAATAGGTAGCGTCGTTCGTGGAACGATCGCTTCGTGCCCCTCTCACCGATTCTTCGTTGTGCTCCGCCGTCAGCAGCGGTGCCGAACCGTGGTCGCATCGGATGGTTGGGTTCAAGCCACCACGCCACGTAGCAAAATCATGACTGATGTCGTGGTGTCCGCCGAATGGCTCGACGAGAACCGCGATGACGTGCGGATCGTCGACGTGCGCGACGAGTGGGAGTTCGAGGGGATCGGCCACGTTCCCGGTGCGGTCAACATCCCCTTCGATTCGTTCCGCGCTCCCGACGGCGACGAGGGAATGCTGCCCGGCGAAGAGGTCTTCGCCGATCTCCTCGGCGGGGCGGGAATCGAACGCGGCGACGAGATCGTGGCGTACGACGACACGCACGGCGTGTTCGCCGCCCGATTTCTCGTCACGGCCGAACTCTACGGTCACGACCGGTCAAATCTCCATCTGCTCGACGGGGATTACAGCGCGTGGGGTCGTGGCCACGAGACGACTACCGAAACGACTCCGGCCGACCCCGTCGAGTACGCCCTCGAACGACCCGACGACACAGTACTGATCGATCGTGAAGCGATCACAGCAGCGGTCGATGACGGCGATGGACTGCTGGTCGACACTCGTGAGGCGTGGGAGTACGAAGAGGGCCACATCCCCGGCGCAATCCAGCTCGACTGGCGTGAGTTCGTCGACGACGAAACACGTGGACTCGAGGATCGAGAGACGATCGAGGACCTTCTCGACGACCACGGCATCCCCCGCGACCGCCGAGTGATCCTCTACTGCAACACCGCCCGCCGGATCAGCCACACCTACCTCGTCTTGCGACATCTCGGCTTCGAGAACCTCGGGTTCTACGAGGGGAGCCTGACCGAGTGGGAGCAGGCGGGTGGGGTGATCGAGACAAGCGAGGGCGACTGAGTGCAGCGAGGAAGCCCTCGTAGCGGAGCGGGGAGCGAACGCGACCCGCGGAGCAGGGCGAGAGCGACTGAACGGAGTCGTTCGAGAGGCCCGGAGGGTCTCTCGTGATGACGAGTGTGCGAAACTCTCTCGAACCATGAAGGGGACCTCGAATCGAAGCGGCGAACCGCGGAGACCGACTGATCGCCCGCTCCATTGGATCAACACGCATATGCAAACACGCGGTGAATGGATCCTCAATGAGCACTATCGCGAACATCGAGATTCCCGCCGACGAGTTCGCCCTCCACGATACACTCGTCGCGGTGTCCGACCTCGAACTCGACGTCGAGCGCGTCGTGGCCCACGACGACGAGCGCGTGATGCCGTTCATCTGGGTGTCGAGCGACCACATGGACGACGTCGAACGGGCGTTCGAGAACGATGCGAGTATCGAGAACCTCGAACTCCTCTCCGATCTCGGCGAGGAGCGACTCTACCGGATGGACTGGACCACGGAAATCGAGGTGGTGGTCCAGATCCTCGTCGAGGCGGATGCGACGGTACTCGACGCCTTCGGGACGGACGGCCGGTGGGAGTTCCGAATCCTGTTTCCCGAGCGCGAGGCGCTGTCGATGACCCACGAGTTCTGTGAGGAGAACGGACTTACTATCGATATCCAGAACATCTACGAGATGGACGCTGATCGCCACGGTCGGTTCGGACTCAGCGAAGCCCAACACGAGACGCTCATCGCGGCGTTCGAGCACGGGCACTACGAGGTACCCCGCGACATCACCCTCG
The DNA here is from genome assembly GCF_000336915.1 of Halococcus saccharolyticus DSM 5350. Classification (NCBI taxonomy): domain Archaea; kingdom Methanobacteriati; phylum Methanobacteriota; class Halobacteria; order Halobacteriales; family Halococcaceae; genus Halococcus; species Halococcus saccharolyticus. The sequence goes on from NZ_AOMD01000033.1 coordinate 122,769, forward strand.
ACGACCTCGCCGATGAACTCGACATCTCTCACCAGGCACTCTCCGAGCGGTTCCGGCGGGCGTACAGCACGCTGATCGAGAACACCCTGATCGTCGGTGTCGGCGACGAGGAGTGACGGAGTCGGCGGCAGACAGGGTGGTTCGCTCGTCGCTTGCAACTGCTGGACAGGGATTTAGTCGTGTTCGGACCGAAGAAGCGACGATGACACGATGCGTAGTCTGCGGAAGGGACGTGCATCGAGACGACGCACCGGAGCGAACGGATCACGACGGCGAGACGTACTACTTCGACGCCACGGAGTGCAAAGAGGCGTTCGAGGACGATCCTGAACAGTACACGTAGACAGGAGTCTCGCCGCGGCGGCCCGGACTTCTCTGGCAGTTCCCGTCGAGATGTCAGGGAACGACGCCGACGGTCAGCAGCGTGCCGTGAGTCCGGTAGCGCTCGACCATCGCCGTGCGGGTGTCGAACCCGTCGGTCGGGAACTCTTCGTCGGGCGGGATCTCGATCTCACGGTCGGGAATCGTGTCCTGGCTGGCGACGTGAAACCCCGCCTCGCGGAACACGTCACGGTACTCGGCCATCCCCCACCGAGTCATCGCCACGCCGACGTTCTCCTCCCAGTCGGCGGTGTGGACGCTCTCTTCGAAGTAGTTCACCGCACAGTAGAAGGTGCCGCCCGGCCGGAGCACGCGCCGGAGTTCGTCGAGTGCGGCGCGGGGATCGTTCGCGTAGTAGAACGCTTCCATCGTGACGGCGTGATCGAGGCTGTCGTCGGCGAACGGGAGGTGTTCGAAGTCACCGACGAGAAAGCCGACTACGGGATCGTCGGTGTACGAGGCGGCGTTTCTGACCATCTCGGGTGCGCCGTCGAGACCGTAGCTCCGCACGTCGGCGGTCTCGCGGAGTGCGCGCCCGGCGTAGCCGCTGCCACAGCCCAGATCGAGCACGCGGTCGCCGGCCTCGACGGGCATGCGGGCGAGGACGTGCTTTGCGGTGTGCCAGTGGCGTTCCTCCATCCCGCGGTCGCGGCCCTCGGCGGCCCACGCGTCGAACTCCTCTCTGACGCTCATACCGGGGCCAGGGAGGCGACCGTGAAAACCGATTCGCCGGGCCGTCGTTCAGCAGTCGTTCACGGACCGGAGCGGTAGGACGACCGTCTCGCCGGAAGGGGGGTCGGATGTGCGAGTCGATCGGGACGTGGCCGTCCCGATAGCGCAGGCGTCTTGTTCGACGGCCGCGAGCGACCGGTATGGCGCGATGGCGACCCCAGTTCCAGGTGGCGGACATCGCTCAGCAGGTCGTCGGCGGTTTCCTGCTCGCCGGGCCGTTCGTCGTCACCGAGGAGGTCTGGACGCTCGCGATCAGCATGGGGTGGCTGCACGGGATCGCCACCATCGCGCTCGTGTTCGCCATCGGCTACGGTGCGCTCTATGAGGCCGACGCCGACCGCGACCCGGAACGCGAGCGGACCGTCGTGGGAGTCCCGGTCCGGTTCGTCTCGCTGATGGGTGTCGCCTTCGGATCGGTCGTGATACTCGCGGTGGTGTTCGACGCCCCGGCGACGTTTCTCGCGGATCTACCGGCGATGGAGCGCCTCGGCGTGACGCTTCGGGCGATCTCCGTGGGGGCGATCTTCAGCGTCGTGGGTGCGGCCACCGCGGATAGCGTGTACTGAACCGGCGGATTTTGCGGGAACCGGTGCCGAACGGTGTCGCCAAACCGATCGAGCGGACCGCGGGGTCGCAGGGATTAAGACGACTCCCGTCCCGGTTCGGCGCATGGATTATGCGCTCACGGTTGAGGACACACCGGACACCATTCCAGCCGGGACCGGAGTACTCCTCTGTCATCCAAGCACCGGCGAAACCGACCGGATCGACACCGACTTCCTGAGTACCGACACTGACCGCTTTCTCGTGATCTCGACGCGGACCACCGCCCGCGAGGTCGAACAGAAACTCGAACACTACACGGTCGACCGATCGAAAGCGACGATCCTCGACGCACTCAGCGTCGAACGAGGCTACTCGCGCCGCTCGGGCGACGATATCCATTACGTCGCCTCGCCCGACGACCTCGATGGAATCGTCGAGAGCACTCGCGAGTTCCTCGCCGCGACCGACGGCAAACGACGGGTCAGCGTCGACTCGATCACCGAGATGGCGTACTACGCCGACGAAGAGCGCGCCCGCGAGGCGGTGACGTCGCTGCTCGCCCTCCTCGACGAACACGACGCCGTCGGACTGTTTCACCTCGCGGAGGAGGTCCACGACGAGAGTATCGTCGAAGGCTATCGCGACCTGTTCGACGGCGTGATCACGCTCGACCCCGACGGCAGCGTGGTCGGCGAGTTCTGACGGTTCCGGCAGTGTTCACGTCGCCCTGACCGGATTGCTGCTAATAGACGCCGAACTCGATCCGTGAGCAAATTCCGCCATCCCATGACAAACGATAACATCGGGTAAGACAAACCTTATCAATTTCGGGGAAGAATCGAATATTGCCATGTCACAGCACAACAGACGAACGTTCCTTCAGCTGACTGGTACGGCGATCGGCGCTGCAACGCTCGGTGCAGGCACCGCGACGGCGAGTACCTCGGACTCGCGATTCTTCATCAACCTCCGCGACGTCGACCGTTCGGAGGTCCCCGACGACATCGAGATCATCCACGATCTCTCGCAGGCCGATGTCCTCGTCGCACGCGGCGACCAGGAGCGTGTAAATGGCACGACGGTCGCCGACCGTGTCATCGATCGGGGCGACGATCGCACTGGTGCCGTCAAGTCACGGGATGGACCGACAACCGACGGCAAGGGGTCGAGCCACAACCACGACGGTCCGCCGAAAAACAGCGAGTTCCAGTGGGACAAGCGGATCCAGGATCTCAACAACGAACTGACCGACAAACCGGGCGGCGGCAAGTCCATCCACGATACGGCGACCGGCGCGGGCACCCGTGTCGCCGTCGTCGACTCCGGCGTCTACGACGCCCATCCCGATCTCGCGGGCGTCGTCAACGACGACCTCTCCGAGAACGTCTCGGAGGACGAGTTCGACTTCCGTCCCAACGGTGCCGGCGACCACGGGACACACGTCGCGGGCATCATCGCTGCGACCAACAGCAACGACGGTCCAGATGGCGGTGTCCTTGGGACGGCCCCGGACACCGAAATCGTCGCCTATCGGATGTTCTCGGGTCAGGAAGGCAAACAGGGCGACGGCTACGCCGGATGGGTGAAAGCCGCCGAAGCGGACTGTGACGTCATCAACTACAGCGTCGGCTTCCCTGCACCGTTCGTCTACGTCGACGAGTACCCGTTCCTCACGGAGGAACTCCGCATTGCTGAACAGGTCGCGGAGTACGTCCGTTCGCAGGGAACGGTCATCGTCAACTCCGCGGGCAACGACTCACTCAACATGTCCCCGGAGAACACCCTCAGCATCCCCACGGAGGCCGAGGGTGTCTTCGGCGTCGCCGCGACCGGACCGATCGGCTGTGGCTGGGGCGGCAAGCACAGCGACAACGAGGCGAAGTGGCTCACGGGCAACCGACTGGAGGACCCGACGGACTCCCCGGCCTTTTACACCAACTACGGGAGCGCCGTCGACGTGAGCGCCGCGGGCGGGGACTTCGACACCGAAGCCGAGGTCGAGGAAGCCCAGCGCGACCTCGTTTACTCGACCGTCTTCGAAACCGACGAAAGCGGCGACACTGTTCCGGCCTACGGCTGGAAGGCCGGCACCTCGATGGCCGCCCCGCAGGTCGCGGGTGCGGCTGCGCTCGTCCGCTCGCTGCGTCCCGACGCCAGCGTCGAAGAGATCGAATCGCTCATCCAGGACACCGCGAGCAGCGCACCTGGGGGCGAAACCTATCACGGTGCCGGTCACCTCGATCTGGAACGACTGGTCAAGCGCGTGAAGTAACGGCCACTGTCCGTCGTCTTCCGAGCACTTCACGCCGTCGGCGATCGCCTTTCGTTTCTAAATGATGATTTACCGCAGCGAGGGCAATCGCTTGATGAGCGTGCGCTCGTCGATCGACGAGCGGTGGGTCACCCGTCGAATTCCCCGAGAGTCTTCGTGGCCCATTCGGCCACGTACTCCGCACCATACTCGCGGTAGGCTTGGTATCGAGCGCACCGAACGGTGTTGGGAGGTCGAGGTCGTGTTTTATCCCGCTGCAGGCGAGTTCTGACGATGCTCGGATCAGCGCGGAGACGACTCTCACCTCAAGACATTTGTTTCCGGATCATGTGGCTGGAATAGATGGGAGAGTTTCGGACGAGAGGCGGTCGCTGTGTGGTGGAACACGGTGAAGTACGCCTCGAACCTCTCGGCCTCGGTGGTCGGCTCCGGCGGCATTACGAGAACCTCAAACTCGCCCACCGGCAGCGGTACGAGCGGGGACTGCTTCGTTTTGGATTCGTTCTGTTGATGGGTGTCTACAGCGTCGGACAGTTTCTGTACGCGCTGGTGTTCGGTAACGAGTGGCTCGCAGTGCTGGGAATCGGCGGCGCAGTCGGATTCCTCGTAGTCGTATATGGATACTTTCTGGTCCGCAAACGCATCAGACGGTGGTTTCGCGGATATACGGACGAGCGAACGATCCCGGTACGTGCCATCGAATCGATCGATCCGCGGCCGAAACGCCCCTTCCGAGCGCCACACATCGTTATCCACTACAGCGAGTACGGCACGGAAGCGAAACGCTACGTCGGCGTCTGTACGCAGACGCCGCTCGCCGACGAGGAGTTCGAGACGGCGAAAGCGGTGCTCATGGACGAACACGATCTTCCGATCACTACGGCGTGACCCATAGTCACCGCGGCGTTCGTCACCCGTCGAGCTTCTCGAAGGTCTTCGTGGTCCACTTGACCGCGTACTCCGCACCGTACTCGCGATAGGCCTTGGTATCGAGCGCACCGAACGGTGTCGGGAGGTCGAGGTCGTGTTTCACGCCGCTGCAGGCCAGTTCCGCAGCCGCCGCGAAGGACGTGTCGCCGGTGGCGACCTCGTTCGAGAGGTCGGCGAGCCGTGGTTCGAGACGTTCGCCAGCGTCGACCCACGCATCGTGGAGTTCGGGATGGCTGTCGCGCCACGTCGTGAAGGTTTCGCGGGTGTGGAGACCGCAATAGGCGTCGTAGAGCGCGGCGGCGAGCTGATAAGTGTCGGCGGGGCCGAGCAGCGTCGCGGCCGCGAGGTCGGGATAGGAAGACTCGAAAAAGCCGAGGAAGTGTTCCGGGAGGCTGAGGCCCGTCTCGACGAGAGCGTCGGCGAGTAAGAAGTCGACGAACGCGTCGGGTGATCCTTGGAGACGGGGTTTGACGAGGACCGTCGGCGGCCTGGTTTGGGTAGTCCACGCGACCCCGCCGTCGCCGGGCATCCCGACCGTGAACGCGTCGCCCGCGTAGCGTTCGAGTGCGGCGGGAGCGTCCGACGGAAGCCACTCGTCGGGATAGCTGCGCGGATCGAGGCCGTCGACGAGCGGGCCGAGTGACTCCGCGACCGTGGGATCGAGCGTCTCGAAATCGCGCTCGCAGTCGAGAACGAGCGCGCCGGGCACGTGCTCGTCCCGAACGGACGCGAGCTCGTCCGTAAGCTCCCGCGGCTCGAACATGACGAGTTACGTGAGCGCGAGCGCAACGATGACGCCCACCGCGAGCAGCGCCGATACTCCGACTGTTCCCACCACGACCTTCGTTGCCTGACTCATGGCCACCCTTTCTCAGGGCGGTGTGTTAAGTGCTTCAATTGCCCCGTCCCGTCCTGCCCGCGACACAGTCGCCGCGATAGGCCTCCCAGTGTGACTGCGCCTGCGATCTGTCGTCCGAGTCACTCCGGGTACTTCGGTTCGCGCCGCTCCGCCCGTTCGAGCGCACGCTCGATCACGGCTCGCACGTCGCCGTGGAACGTGCCGCCGTGGCCGGCGTACATCCCCTCGACGCCCTCGGGGAGTCGATCGAGGATTCGCTCGATGCTCTCGATGAGCTCCTCACGGGACTGGCCCGCCATATCGGTTCGGCCGAAACTGCCGTCCTCGAATGCGCCGTCGTCGTGGACTACGACATCACCCGAGAAGATCGTCGACTCGGAGACGAACGCGACGTGGTCGTCGGCGTGGCCGGGTGTGTACACCACCTCGAACTCCTCGTCGCCGATCCCGACCCAATCGCCGTCGCCGAGCGCATCCGTGCGCCGCGGGTGATCACCGTACGCCCAGAGCTCGGGATCGAAGGCGTCGAGCACGGTGTCGAGCGCGCCGACGTGATCGCCGTGTTGGTGGGTCAGGGCGACTGCGTCGAGAGCGTCGACGTGCTCGGCGATCACGTCCTCGACGCCGTCCATCGCCCCGGCGTCGACCAGCACTGTGCGCTCGCCGTCGACGAGATATGCGTTGCAGGTGAACGTCTCGGCACCCTCGGTAACGGTGATCGCGTCCATGATTCATGCTCGGCCGCCGACTGCTTGAGTGTGCCGGCAACGGGTTCATCTACTTACAAATGTTTTTTCTGTAGGGATTCCCTTAGTGGCGTGTATGGGCTTTGGGAGCTACGATGAATCCGAGCAGGGGAACCAGGAGTATGACACCGACTTCGAGAACGAGGACGACGGCGACCTCAAAACCGAAGAGAACGACCACGCGGGCGAGGTAAACTTCGAGTTCGGCGAGTCGAACGACGAACTCCTCGACCGACTGCAGGACATCAAAGAGGAGTAGATGAAGACCGGGGCTCGCGCCCTCGGCGTCGCCGAATCGTACCGCTCTGACGCCGCACGGAGCACCCTCGCCGGTGCGGTGGTCCGGGCCGACCGCGTCGTCGACGGGTTCGCCGTCGACTCGTGCACCGTGGGCGGCACCGACGCCACCGAGACCGTCGTCGCTCTCGCCGATCGCCTCGCGCGCGAGGACGTCGCCTACCTACTTTTCGCCGGCATCGCGCCCGCGTGGTACAACCTCATCGACCTCCACCGTCTCCACACCGCCGTCGACCGTCCCGTGCTCTTGATCTCGTTCGAGGCGAGCCCCGGCCTCGAACCCGCGCTCCACGAGGCGTTTGCTGGCGACGCGCTCGAATCACGGCTCGAAACATATCGTGCGCAGCCGCCGCGTCGCCGGCTGTCGGTCAACGACGAGACGGTGTTCGTCCGGAGCGTGGGTCTGGCGGACGACGAGGCCGCCGACGTCGTCCGCGCGTTCACGCCGGAGGGCGGCCGGCCCGAACCGCTGCGAGTCGCCCGGCTGGTCGCCCGCGCTGCCGATGCGTGGCAGGCGATGGATGGGGGCACTCTCGATACGGCAAACTGATCGGTGGTATCGCTCTCGGGCGGAGCACTACTGGGACCGAACCCGACACAGATGAGAACCGCAGGCCACACCCTCCCTAGCCGATTCGCTCGATCGCTTCGCTCCCTCACTCATCCCTCGCACGAGTCGCGCGCCTCGACGGCGCGCTCCCGCGCGCCAACCGCCGACACAGCACCGCCCAGCAGCTACCCCGAAGCCGGACGGTTAAGACGACCGCCAGCGAACCCGGCGTGTGAGCGACGATACGGGCCACATGGATGGATTGGAGGTGATCGAGTGCGAGCGCTGTCCCGAACTCTGCGCGTCGCGCAGCCGGATCGTCAACGGGACGGGGCCCGAAGACGCCGAGTTGCTGTTCGTCGGCGAAGGGCCGGGCGAACACGAGGACGAGGGTGGCGAGCCGTTCGTCGGCCGGAGCGGAACCGTCCTCGACGATGCACTCCGCGACCACGGCCTCGAACGCGACGCCGTCCGGATCACCAACTGCGTCCGGTGTCGCCCACCGGGGAACCGCGATCCCCACAAGGATGAGCTCGCAAACTGCCGGGAGTATCTCGAACGCGAGATCAGTCGTGTGGACCCCGAGCTCGTGGTCACGCTCGGGAAGGTCCCCACCGAACACCTCCTCGGCCGCGACGCCGCGGTCACGAAGGAGGCGGGCACGATCGAGGACGCGCGACTCGACGGAACCGCCCACCGCGTCCTGATCTGCGTCCACCCCGCAGCCACGCTGTACGATTCGAGCCAGCAGGGGACGTTCGAGTCGGCGATCGCCACCGCCGCCGAGGTCGCTGGCGTGGCCGAGAGCGACGGGAGTGGCCAGTCGCGCCTCGGCGGGTTCTGAAATCTCGCGTAGGGTCGTATCCTCCGCTCTTTCGACGGGACCGTCTTCGGATCACCGATCGAACGTTCGTAGTTAATGTCCCTCAAAAACTATTTGACCGTTGCGGGGATGGCCACCTGCACGGACGACTCCTCGTCCGAGAGACACTATGGATGTCGAACTCACCCACCGCCCGTCGTACACCCACCTCGTGGTCGAACTCGCCGCCGGCGAAACCGTCATGGCCGAACCCGGCGCGATGGTCACCCACTCGCCGTCGGTGTCGATCGAGACGGAATCGAGCCGTGACGGTCTCGTGAGCTCCGCGAAATCGATGCTCGGCGGCGAGTCGGCGTTTGCCAACCGGTTCACTGCCGAGAGCGAGCCAGGGACCGTGACGCTCTCGCCGCCGACACCCGGTGACGTCCACCACCACGAACTCGACGGCGAGACGCTGTACGCCGTCGACGGGGCGTATCTCGCCTCCGATCCCGATATCGACATCGACTCGGAGTTCGGCGGCCTGGAGTCGATGCTGTCAGGTGCGGGCCTCACGCCGCTCGCGCTGAAGGGTACCGGCGACGTGTTCATCGAGGCGTTCGGTGGATTGGAGACTATCGCCCTCGATCACGGTGAGTCCCACGTCGTCGATAACGACCACGTCGTGGCGTGGGAGGGCAGCGTCGAGTTCGATGCGCGCCGGGTCGGCGGGCTGAAATCCACACTCCTCAGCGGCGAGGGGATCGTAATGGACTTCACCGGTCCCGGGACGGTGTGGTACCAGACCCGCGGGCTCGATACCTTCACCGAGGAGATCATGGAAGCGATGCCCGGCACCGGCGACGACGGCGGTTTCGAAGTCGAGTTCTGAAAGCGTCGAACCACCGTCCGAAACGCACCGGTCCGCTGTTCAGCCGAGCGCGCGTCGGACGTTGTCGGGAAACACGTCGCGATCGAGCCGACGCCGGACACTGGGAACGGCGTCGGCTGGCGTGGCGAGATCGAACGACGGCAGTGTGTGAACCGGCACGCCAGTCATGCGTTCGAGCTCGGCCCCGTTCGTCCGCTCGGCGATCGTCTCGCCGGCGTACTCGTTCAGGACGACGGCGTGGGTCCGAACGCCACGCGCCGCGAGTGCCTCGACCGTGAGCGCGGTGTGGTTCAGCGTCCCGAGTCCCGAGCGTGCGACCACCACCGCCGGGAGTTCGAGGTCGGCGACGAGGTCGATCACCTCTCGATCGTCGACGAGCGGCACCCGAACCCCACCGACGCCTTCGAGCACCCCGACCTCGCTGGTAGCGAGCGCCCGCTCGCAGCCCTCGCGGATCGCAGCGTACGAGAGCGACGCGCCGATCTGCTCGGCGGCGACGCGCGGCGCGAGTGGCGGTTCGAGCCGTTCGATGCAGGTCGCGGCGTCGTCTGTCTCACACGCTTCGGCGACGAACTCCGCATCGTCGTCGGGCGGATAGCCAGTCTGAACCGGCTTGACGGCGCGCGCATCCACGCCGTCCTCGCGAAGCCACCCGACGAGCCCAGCGGTGACGACCGTCTTGCCCACTCCCGTGTCGGTCCCCACCACCGCGAACGTCCCCTCCGAAGCCGTTTCACTCATCCAGTACTCCAGCAGCGCGCCCCGCCTCGTGGAACGCTTCCAGACACCGCTCGATCTCCCTCTCGGTGTGCGTCGCCATCGGAGCGACGCGAATCCGACTCGTCCCCTCGGGCACCGTCGGCGGGCGGATCGCCGGCGCGACGATCCCGTGCTCGGCGAGTGACTCCCCGAACGCGACCGCCTTCGACCTATTGCCGACGAGCACCGGGAGGATCTGGCTTTCGCCGAGCACGCGATAGCCCATTTCGTCGAGTCCGTCGCGGAGCCGTTCGACGACGTTCCACAGCCGCTCGCGGCGCTCGCCCTCGCGGGCGATAGCGAGGGCTTCGCGCGCCGCAGCCGCTGCTGGTGGCGCGAGGCCGGTCGAAAACACGAACGAGCGCGCGGCGTTCGCGAGGTGTTCGACCAGCGCCTCGCTTCCGGCGACGTACCCGCCCTGGCTCGCGAGCGCCTTCGAGAGCGTCCCCAACTGGACTTGCACCCGATCCCCGAGCCCTTCGTGTCCGACGATCCCGGCTCCGTCGGCGTAGAGACCAGTCGCGTGGGCTTCGTCGACCATCACCCACGCGCCGTGACGCTCGGCGGCGTCACAGATCGCCGCGAGCGGAGCGACGTCGCCGTCCATGCTGAACACCGAGTCGGTCACGACCAGCCACGATTCGTCTTCGCCCTTCCTTGCCTGCTCGTCTCGTCTCGCCATCGCCGCGCCGAGCGCATCGGCGTCCGCGTGATCGTAGACCATCGTCTCCGCACACGCGAGTCGGCAGCCGTCCACGATGCTCGCGTGGTTCAGCTCGTCGGAGAAGATCACGTCGGGCGCGAGCGCGGCGATCGTGCCGACGTTCGCGGCGTAGCCCGACGAGAAGACGAGCGCACGCTCGGTGTCCTTCGTCCGGGCGAGGTTGCGTTCGAGCGCGCGGTGGACGGGCGTATCGCCGGTGACGAGGCGGCTCGCGCCCGCGCCGGTTCCCACCTCTCGGGCTGCCGCCGCAGCCGCCTGCTGCACGCGATCGTTGTCGGCCAATCCGAGGTAGTTGTTCGACGCGAGGATCACCTGATCTTCGCCCGCGAAGTTCGAGATTCCATCACCTGGATCGGTGGCCACGCGGCTCCGTGCCGCGACCCGCTCGGTCGGCGCGAGGTCGCGCCGGAGACCTCGCTGCTCGCGTGCGTCGAGTCGCTCCCGGAGGGCGAAGCCATGCGCTGAATTCTGATGGTCGTCTTCGACGGTCTCCGTCGTTTCCGGGACGGTCGTGTCGCGTTCTGCCATCAGAACCCTGGCATCAGGTCCGCGGGGCCGAACACGCCGTACTCGCCCGCACGATTGCGCCGCACGCCCGCCTTCAGGTAGCCGAGTGCGGGGCCGTTGACGTTCGCCGCCATGCTGGTCTCGTCACCGAGTTCGAAGGTGTTGGTCGCGCGCTCGCCGTCGAACGTTTTCCCGGTGACGGTCACGGTCGTCGTGGTGGGCTTCTCGTCGTTGCGTACGTCGAGCACGCCGCCGACGGTCACGTCTGCGGCGTCGCAGATGCCCGCTCGCTCCAAGAGCACGTCGTCGGCGTGTTCCATGTCCTCGAACTCGATCACGCCGTTGTGATCGTCGACGATCGCTTCGATCTCGTCGTCCGAGAGGTCGCGTGCGCTCTCGTTGTCGTAGCCAGGCAAGTGTGCGATATCCTCTCTGACTGTGCCCCGGTTGTCCTCGTAGCCCGATTGCAGTCCGACGCCCCAGTGGATATCCACTGCTTCGACTTCGACGAACGACTGGGCGGCGAGTGCCGCCGCACCGGTCAGGAAGCCTGGCGTCGCGCCCGCACCGCAGACGAACGTGATCCCCGACTCCTCGAAGGCGTCGGGACGCTCGTCGAGCAGCCCGATCACCCGCGATCGCTTCAGAACATCGACGAGCACGCCCTTGTAGTCCGCTGCGGCGAACTCTGCGGCGACTTCGGGGATGAAGTCGTGTTCGAGGTTCGGGAGCGCGATCAACACCGCATCGATCGCGTCGCTCTCCGCGATGGTGTCCGCGATCGGCGTCTCAGTGGGGCGGGCCTGCGCCGACGCGACGACGCCCGCCTGCTCGCCGTGCTGTTTGACCGTCGCCGTGCCGCCGTCCGTCTGCGGCTCGCGGCTCTCGCCGGTCGCCGCTCGCCCGTCCGCGGCTTCCCGCCGGTCGGCCGCGCTCGCCACGTTCCCTTCCGTCGCGGCGAGGAGTTCGTCCACGTCGAGGCCGTCGTGATCGACCGCGATACCGTGGCGATCGCAGGCCGCCACGGGCGTCAGCCCTTGCTTGGCCTGTGAGACTTCGAGTGCTCGCCGTCCGATACCGCCCGTACCGAGTACCGCGAATCTGATGTCGTCCATAGTCTGGATGGTGTCTCCGTCCGTCATCGATCAGTCGTCGCTCGCGTTGCTCGTGGCCGTCCCCGCTGCCGTCTCGACCGTTGAGGTCGGCGAGTCAGCGTCGTCCCGCCCGCGAGCCTTCACGTCGGCGGGATCGAACTCGTTCGTCTCCATGTTCGGCTCCAGACCGGCGCGCTCGATCGACTCAATGTCTGCGCCGGGTGACTGGCCCGCGGTCGTGAGGTAATCCCCAGTGAGGACGCCGTCTGCACCCGCCTCGAAGGGGAGGTGTTGCTCGTCGGGCCGGAGATTGACCTCGCGCCCGCCGGTCAGCCGGACCCGTGCCTCGGGGTGGAGCAGTCGGTAGATCGCGATCGTCTTGATCAACTCCGCCGTCGAGATATCGGCGTGGTCGGCGTCGCCGAGCGGCGTGCCTTCGACGGGATTGAGGACGTTCACGGGAAGCGAGGACACCCCGATCTTCTGCAACTCGATCGCGGCCTCGACTCGATCCGTGGGTGTCTCGCCCATCCCGAGGATCACGCCAGCGCACAGGTCCATTCCGGCCTCCTTGGCGACTCGGAGGGTGTGCAGCCGATCCTCGAAGTCGTGGGTGTTCACGATCTCGTCGAAGTAGCGCCGCGAGGTCTCGATGTTGTGATTGTAGTGATTCAGCCCCTCTTCGACGAGGATCGTGGCTTCTTCTTCGGTGAGAAGGCCGAGCGAGGCGTCGACCTCCACTCTGGTCTCGTCGCGCACGAGCCGAATGGCCTCGATGACCTCGGCCCACTCCTCGGGACGGCGCTCCTTCGAGACGCCCTTCTCGGCGACCACGATCCCGAAACGTTGTGCGCCGTCGCGCTCGGCGCGTTTGGCGGCCGCGAGGATCTCCTCTGGATCGAGGAAACCGTAGGTGTCGATCCCAGTGTCGAAGTGGACCGACTGTGCGCAGAACCCGCAGTCCTCGGCGCAGTCGCCCGCCTTCGCGTTCACGATCGAACACGCGTCGACCGTGCCGTCGCCGAACTCCGATCGGACGAAATCGGCGGCTGCCGCGAGTTCCTCGACCGGCTGGGCGAGCAGCGCCACGCCGTCCGTCCGGTCGAGGCGCTCGCCGTCGAGAACACGCCCCACCGCGTCGTCGATCGTTGCGTTTCCAGTCTCGTAAACCACAAATCAGAAAACAGTTGACGGGATCATAGTCCTTGCGGGCGATGGCTGCATCCGGCCGTCGACGTCGCCGAGAGAAAGCGACTTAGCCCGTCCCGTGGTACGCGACGACATGAGCGAAGCGCAGACCCAGCGCACCGCGGCGTCGGTGGTCGTGGTCGACTACGGTCTCGGCAATCTCCGGAGCGCGACCCGCGGTCTCGAACGCGCGGGGGCCGCCGTCGAGATCACCGACGACCCCGCCGCATTCGCGGGCGCGGACGGGATCGTGCTGCCGGGCGTGGGCGCGTTCCGTGAGGGCGTCGAGAACGCCGGCCCCTATCGCGAGGCGCTGCTCGACGCCGCCGACGCAGGGACGCCGGTGTTCGGCATCTGTCTCGGGATGCAGATGCTCCTCACCACGAGCGAGGAGGCAGAACGCGCTGGCGAGGGCGACGTCGAGGGGCTCGATCTGATCCCCGGCCGGAACGTCCGCTTTACCGGCGATCGGAAGGTGCCCCACATGGGCTGGAACGAGCTCGCGGTCGAGCGCGACCACCCGCTCGTCGAAGGGGTGGATGGGGAGTACGCCTACTTCGTTCACTCCTACTACGCCGAACCCAACGACGAGAACGCGGTCGTCGCCCGCACGGAGTACGGCGTCGACTTCCCGGCCGTCGTGGCCGACGAGTCCGGCACCGTCTTTGGGACCCAGTTCCACCCCGAGAAAAGTGGCGAGACCGGTCTGCGGATCCTGCGGAACTTCGTCGATCTCTGCGCTGAATAACCTGGCCGCCGGCCAACGCGTCGCTCTTCTGTCCGTTGCGAAAGAACCTTTGTGGGATGCGCGTGCAGACCGTGCAATGGCAAGCAACAGGTCCGTCGTGATCGCTGCCCTGATCGCCAACGGCGCGATCGCGATCCTCAAGTTCGCCGGCTTTCTCCTCACCGGGAGCGCGGCGATGCTCTCGGAGACCTATCACTCGATCTCCGATACGGGTAATCAGATCTTCCTCCTCATCGGTATTCGGTATGGCGGCAAGGAAGCCAGCCGCGAGCACCCGTTCGGCTACGGGAAGGCACAGTTCTTCTACAGCTTCCTCGTGAGCGTCCTCCTCTTCGGGATCGCGGGCTGGGAGAGCGCGAAACACGGCTACAACGCGATCGTCCACCCACACACCGCGGAGATGGGGCAGGCGTCGCTCCCACTGATCGGTTCCTTCCCTGGAATCTGGGTCAACTACGGCGTGCTCATCGCTGCGATCGTCTTCGAGGCCTACGCGCTCAAGAAAGCCAACGACGAGATGACTCGCCAGATCGACGAACACGGCTGGAGCGGATACCGCGAGGCATTTCGGAAAACGAGCGACGTGACCACGCTGACCGCACTGACCGAGGACACGATCGCCATGGCCGGTGCGGGGATCGCGCTGTTCGGGGTGTTCCTCAGTCGATACACCGGCAACCCGCTCTACGACGCGGTGGCCGCACTCCTGATCGGACTCATGCTCATGGGCTTCGCGATCGCGCTCGCGTGGGAGAACAAACGTCTCCTGCTCGGCGAGAGCCTGCCGGCCGACGAGGAACGCAAACTCCGCGAGGTGATCGCCGAATGGGATGGTGTCGAAGAGATCATCGACTTCCGGACCGTCTACTTCGGACCAGAACAGCTCCTCGTGACCGCCGACGTCGCGCTCGACGCGGGCCTCGAAACCGAAGACATCGACGACTACATCTCCGAAATCGAAAACACACTGATGGAAACGCAACCGCAGATCCGGAAGGTCTACATCGAACCCGAGGTCTGACGGCCCCACATTTTGCTACGGTCGTTCGCGTTGCTCACTCCCTCGCAAAATGTGGATCAAAAGCCGTTGTCACCTCCTCCGGAAGAGCGAAGCTCTTCCGTGCTCTCGCTCGCTTCGCTCACGAGAACTTCGGAGGTTCCTCGGCCCGCTCACTGGCCTGCGGCCTCGTTCGCGGTACGATTACTTCATCCCGCCACCGCCCCGCGACCGCCACACACCTCCCCAGCCGACTGCGCTCCTCGTTCGCCTGCGGCTCACTCCGGTGCTCATCCACTAGCAGAGCAAGCTCTGTTGAGCCTGCACTCGCTCGGTTCGTGCAGACCTCGCGCGCCGTTTCGCGGTCGGTACTCGTATTCACTCACACATGACCGCGTGCGCGCCGACCGTAGTGGCCAGACGTGAGAGTGCTGACACGCGACGCCCTCGACCACTTCCGCTGCGCCACACGAACCCTTTTGTCCGAACGCGCCGGAAAACCGGCTACTGTGGCCGCCGACTCGTCTCCCTCGCTGCGATTCTTCCCGTACGAGTCTCCCTACGAGAACCAGACCGCGGCGATCGAACGCATCCACGACGCGCTCGGCGACGAGCGCGACGTCCTCTTCGAGGGAGCCTGTGGCACCGGCAAGACCCTCTCGGCGCTCGTGCCCGCGCTCGAATTCGCCCGCGGGGAGGACAAGACGGTGGTCATCACCACCAACGTCCACCAGCAGATGCGCCAGTTCGTCGCCGACGCCCGCGCGATCAACGACCACGAACCCCTGAAAGCCGCGGTGTTCAAGGGCAAGGCCGCGATGTGTCACATCGACGTCGACTACGAGGAGTGCCAGGTGCTCCGCGATAGCACGAAAGACCTCGTCGACGCCGAGGAGGATCTCGCGGAGCTCGAAGCCCGCGAGGACGACCTCCTCGCGGCGAGCCAGGCGGGCGACGACGACGCAACCGAGGCCCGCAGCGCGGTGATGGACGAACTGGAGAGCGTCGAGAGCGAAGTTGACGATCTCCGCGGGGAATCGATCTGCGAGCACTACTACAACAACCTCACCGCCGACACCGACGCCTTCTACGCGTGGCTCGCGAGCGATGTCAGGACTCCCGAAGAGATCTACGAGTACGCTGAGGGAGAGAATCTCTGCGGGTACGAACTCCTCAAGGAGGGGATGGAAGCGATGGATCTCGTGGTGTGTAACTACCACCACCTGCTCGATCCCACCATCCGCGAGCAGTTCTTCCGGTGGCTCGGCCGCGACCCCGAGGACGTCATCGCCGTGTTCGACGAGGCTCACAACGTCGAGAGCGCGGCGCGCGAGCACGCGACTCGCACCCTGACCGAGACTACACTCGACAGCGCGCTCGCCGAGCTCGACGACGCGGGCGATCCGCGAGCGGACCAGGCGAACAACGTCGTCGGGGCGTTCCGGCGCGCGCTCGTCGCGACCTACGACGAACAGTTGGGATTCGGCGAGCGCGAGCGGATCGACGAGGATTGGGAGGACCTCGCGATCGCCAACCCAGAGGGTCGCGACGACCTCACGCTCGCCTTCCTCGACGCCTACACCGGACAGGGGATCGACGCCGACGTGGAGGCCGGCCTCGCGCTCGGGGCGGCGCTCGACCGGGAGTACGACCGGGCGTACCGCAACGGCGAGACCCAGGTCCGAAAGGAGTGCCAGACCCTCCAAACGCTGCGGTTCGTCGAGTCGTGGCTCGCCGACGGCGGTAAGCGCGCTGGGGGCGCGCGATCCTCGTCGGGCGAGCGAAGCGAGTCCGACGGCACGTCCGGCGGCCGCCATCCCGTGGTCTCGGTGCGCGAGGGGCCGGACGGCGTCTACGGCCGTGCGGAGTCGTTCGCCTCGATCCCGAGCGACGTGACCGAGCCGCTCTTTTCGAGCCTCCACGCGAGCGTGCTGATGAGCGCGACGCTCCGGCCGTTCGAAGTTCTCGAAGACGTGCTCGGTCTCGACGATCCCGAAACGATGGCGTACGGCCTCACCTTCCCCGAGGAACGCCGCCGGACGTTCGCGGTCGACACGCCAGCGCTGTTCGCGAGCGAACGCGACGATCCCGCGGTTCAGGAGTCGGTCGCCGGCACCGTGCGCGACGCGATCCGCTTCACGCCAGGCAACACCCTTCTCTTTTTCCCGAGCTACGCCGAGGCCGAGCGGTATCACGACCGGATCGCTGCCGGAACCGCGGCGACGACGTACCTCGACGAACCGGGCGAGGCGGTCGAGTCGCTCCGCGAGCGGTTCGCGGCGGACGCCGACGGCGCGCTGTTCACTTCGCTGTGGGGCACGCTCACCGAGGGTGTGAGTTTCGACGGTGACGACGCCAATACCGTGCTCGTGGTCGGAGTTCCGTATCCCCATCTCGACGACCGACTCGAAGCTGTCGAGGACGCCTACGACGCCGCGTTCGACGACGCCTCGGGCTGGGAGTACGCCGTCGAGATCCCCACGATCAGGAAGACGCGCCAGGCGCTCGGCCGGGTGCTGCGCTCGCCCGAGGAGATCGGAGTCCGTGCGCTGCTCGATGCGCGCTACACCCAGCGCGGCCACGAGGAGATGGGCAAGTACAGCGTCAGGGACTCCTTCCCGGCCGAGGAGCGCGCCGAACTTGTCGATGTCGCGCCCGGGAAACTCAAATACGCGATGCTGAACTTCTATACCGACCACGACGCCTACGACGGCGACCCGCCGACGCCGTGACTTGGTCCCGGAACCCTCCTCCGTTCTCCTCGATTCCCGCTCAACCCATTCGACAGCGTTAAGTGAGCGTGTAAAGCAGGCTTTACACACCACAGATCATGACAGAAACGCCACCGATCCAGAAGGGACAGCGATACAATCGAATCGTCATCGCCGTGTTCGCGGCAGGTGTCCTGAGCTTCTTCATTGGCATGGCTCTCGACCAGTACTTTGTGGGACTCGTCGTGTACTCGGTCGCGGGCTTATCCGGGGTCGCGGCGTTGCTGTATCTGCGGTTCGTGAGCCCGGTCAGACTGGCAGACGAACGCCAACAGCGGCTACACGAACGCGCCAGCGGCGCGCTCGTGACGCTAGTTGCGATGGTCGGTCTCCCGGTGGTGATCGGCCTGTACCTGTTCGACGCAACCAGCTACTACGCCATCTCACCGTTTCTTTGGGGTGCTATCTCTGCAGTCGGTGGACTGTACCTGCTGTGGGGCGGTATCTACACCCTCTTTCGGTACCGCTCGTGAAAAACAACCTTCGAGCGCGGCGAGACCGCACGGATCAGAGTCAGGGCGATCTCGCGGCAGCGGTCGACGTCACCCGCCAGACCATCAACGCTATCGAACGCGAACGCTACGACCCCTCGATCGAACTGGCATTCAAGCTCGCCACCCACTTCGACTGTCGCATCGAGGACCTGTTCGATCCGGAGTTGGACGGGGCGATGCAAGACTCTGAGGGATAAGACGACGCCCGTGCACGAAGGCACGCGGATACGGAAACGCCGCCGATCCAACCGTGCCGCGAGGTCAAGGTTTTTGCCGCCGCCACGCGACCGCGTGGATATGGACTATCAGACACTCGACGCCGGCCGCGAGTTCGTCGCGCGGCTCGATACCGGTGCGGACTGGCGAAGCGAGATCGAGACGCTCGCTGCCGACGCCGGCGTCGACGCGGGGTTTTTCTTCGGGCTCGGCGCAGTTCAGGACGCCGAACTCTACTTCTACGACCAGGACACGAAGGAGTACGACGCGATCGAATTCGACGAACCGCTCGAAGTCGCGGCGTGTGTCGGCAACGTCTCGTGGCTCTCGGGTGATCGGTTTGCCCACACCCACGCGGTCTGCTCGCGCGAGGACGGCTCGACGATCGCGGGCCACCTCAACGCTGGAACGGTGTTCGCCGGCGAGATATACCTCCGCGAGTTCGACGCCCACCTCGAACGCGAGCGCGACGAGACGACCGATCTCGATCTCTGGCCGCTCTAATGCGCGCCGACGACGAACGCTACTTCGAGCGGATCGAATCCCAGCTCGACGAGGCGTTCGCGGTCGCTGAAACCGCACGCGGGAAAGGTGGCGATCCCACTCCCGAGATCGAGATCCCCGTGGCGAAGGACATGGCCGACCGGGTCGAGAACATCCTCGGGATCGAGGGCGTCGCCGACCGCGTCCGCGAACTCGAAGGCGAGATGAGCCGGGAGGAGGCCGCCCTCGAACTCGCCGCGGACTTCGCGGAGGGGCGAGTCGGCGACTACGAGACCGACGCCGGCAAGATCGAGGGCGCGGTCCGAACTGCGGTTGCGCTCCTCACCGAAGGCGTGGTCGCCGCGCCGATCGAAGGGATCGATCGGGTCGATCTCGCCGAGAATCCCGATGGAACCGAGTTCGTCCGGGTGTTTTACGCCGGACCGATCCGCTCGGCCGGTGGGACCGCTCAGGCACTCTCGGTGCTCGTCGCGGACTACACCCGCGCGCTGCTCGGCCTCGCCGAATACGAGGCCCGCGAGGAGGAGGTCGAACGCTACGCCGAGGAGGTCGACCTCTACGACGCCGAAACTGGCCTCCAGTACTCCCCGAAAGACGCCGAGACGAAGTTCATCGCCCGGAACTCGCCGGTGATGCTCGACGGCGAGGCCACCGGCCAGGAGGAGGTCTCGGGCTTTCGCGACCTCGAACGCGTGGGGACGAACAACCCTCGCGGCGGGATGTGTCTCGTGCTCGCCGAGGGGATCGCCCAGAAGGCTCCCAAGATCGAGCGCTACACCACCGATCTCGACGAGGTGGACTGGCCGTGGCTCGACGACCTGATCGCCGGCACCATCGGGAAATCTGCCGGGAACGATGACGACGCTGACGGCTCGGATGCTGACGACGCCGAAGACCAGGCTGACGAAGCTGATGACGGCGACGAAACCGACGACGAATCGGAATCGGCTGCCGACGAGGATTCAGAACCCGACGGCCCGCTTCGGCCCGAGCCCTCGACGAAGTTCCTCCGGGACCTGATCGCCGGCCGGCCGGTGTTCGGCCACCCGAGCGAGGCCGGCGGCTTCCGGCTGCGGTACGGCCGCGCGCGCAATCACGGCTTCGCGACCGCGGGGGTCCATCCCGCGACGATGCATCTCGTCGACGACTTCCTCGCGACCGGCACGCAGTTGAAGACCGAACGACCAGGAAAAGCCGCCGGTGTCGTGCCCGTCGATTCGATCGAGGGGCCCACCGTGAGGCTGGCGAACGGCGACGTCCGCCGGATCGACGATCCCGAGGAAGCCCTCGAACTCAGAAACGGGGTCGAGGCGATCCTCGATCTCGGCGAGTACCTCGTCAATTATGGGGAGTTCGTCGAGAACAACCACCCGCTCGCGCCCGCCTCCTACACCCACGAGTGGTGGATCCAGGAGTTCGACGCGACCGACGCGAACGTCCAGGCGCTCGCGGACTCGACACGGGTCGATCTCGAACACCCCACTCCCGAGGAAGCGATCGAGTGGGCGATCGAGTACGACGCGCCGCTCCATCCCGAGTACACCTACTGCTGGCACGATCTCTCGGTCGAGTCGTTCAAAACGCTTGCCGACGCGGTCGCGGCGGGCGAACTCGTCAAGGGCGAACTGGCGCTCGAACCTGCGCCCGAGGTCCGTGACGCGCTCGAAGCGCTGCTCGTTCCGCACAACCAGGCCGCGGACGCGCTTCGAATCACCGAATTCCGGGCGCTCGTCCGATCGCTCGGGTTCGACGAGAACTGCGATCGGACGTGGGAGCGCCTCTCGACGGAAGCGAGCGCCTGGCCGAACGCGATGAAGGCCGCCCGCGAGGTCGCGCCGTTCGCCCTCCGCGAACGCGCCCCGACCCGGATCGGCGGCCGGATGGGTCGCCCCGAGAAGTCCGAACAGCGCGAGCTCTCGCCCGCGGTCCACACCCTCTTTCCCATCGGCGAGGCCGGCGGCAACCAGCGCGACGTGAGCGCGGCGGCCGAGCACGTCCACGACGACGTCGGGGAGCGCGGTGTCGTTCCCGTCCAGGTCGGTCGGCGCGAGTGCGTCGATTGCGGCGAACGGAGCTACGAGACGCGGTGCCCAGACTGCGGCGGCGTCACCGAGCCGCGCTACGAGTGTCGCGACTGCGAGATCGCGGTCGAACCCGACGAGTCGGGGCGGGCCGAGTGCCCGCGCTGCGGGAGCGAGGCAACCCCGACCGAGTGGCGCACGGTCGACATCCGCGAGGAGTTCCACGACGCGCTCGACGCGGTCGGCGAGCGCGAGAGCGCCTTCGACATGGTGAAAGGCGTGAAGGGGTTGACCTCGAAGCTCAAGACGCCCGAACCGATGGAGAAGGGCGTCCTGCGAGCGAAACACGGCGTTTCGTCGTTTAAGGACGGCACGGTCAGGTACGACATGACCGACCTCCCAGTGACGAGCGTCCGTCCCGCCGAACTCGACGTCTCGGTCGATCAGTTCCGCGAACTCGGCTACCACGAGGACATCGATGGCGACCCGCTCCGCCACGCCGATCAGTTGGTCGAACTCCGGGTTCAGGACATCGTGCTCTCGAACGGCGCGGCCGAGCACCTCCTCCGGACGGCGGATTTCGTCGACGACCTCCTCGACCGGTACTACGGTCTCGATTCGTTCTACGACTTCGACGATCGCGACGACCTCGTGGGCGAACTCGTGTTCGGGATGGCCCCTCACACTTCGGCGGCGGTCGTCGGTCGCGTCGTAGGGTTCACGAGCGCCGCCGTTGGGTACGCACACCCTTATTTTCACGCATCGAAAAGAAGAAATTGCGATGGTGACGAGGATTGTGTAATGCTGTTGATGGATGGGCTGTTGAACTTCTCGAAGGAGTACCTGCCGGACAAACGGGGTGGCCGGATGGACGCTCCGCTGGTGATGTCCTCGCGGATCGATCCCGCCGAGATCGACGACGAGGCCCACAACATGGACGTGGTCGAGCGTTACCCTCGCGAGTTCTACGAGGCGACCCTCGAAATGGCCGAACCAGGCAGCGTGGATATCGAGATCGCCGAGGAAAGTATCGGCACCGACACGGAGTACACTGGATTCCGCCACACTCACGACACCTCGAATCTCGCGCTCGGCCCCTCCTTGTCGGCGTACAAAACGCTGGGCGCGATGACCGAGAAGATGGACGCCCAGCTCGAACTCGCCAGAAAGCTCCGGGCCGTGGACGAGACCGACGTCGCCGAGCGCATCATCGAGTACCACTTTTTGCCCGATCTCATCGGCAACCTCAGAGCCTTCTCCCGTCAGGAGACGCGGTGTCTCGACTGCGGCACCAAGTACCGCCGAATGCCGCTCACCGGCGAGTGCCGCGAGTGTGGCGGCGGCGTGAATCTGACTGTCCACGAGGGCTCGGTGAAGAAGTACATCGACACCGCCACCCGGGTCGCCGAGGAGTACGGCACCCGCGACTACACCAAGCAGCGCCTCGAAGTGCTTGACAAAACTCTCGAAAGCGTGTTCGAGAACGACAAAAACAAACAGAGCGGGATTGCCGATTTCATGTAGACGAACCTTTTTATTTCGGGGGTTCGCGCTCGCTCGTTTCACTCGATCGCGCTCAACCCCTCGCAAAAACGTTCATGAAAAACACCCGCTCGTTCGCCTGCGGCTCACTCGCGGTGTTCTCGTGAGCGACCGCAGGGAGCGAACGAGAGCCAGAGAGACGCGAAGCGTCTCTCGTGAACCGCGCTCGCTGCGCTCGCGTGGATACTATCTCCACCGACCGCAACCCCACCGCAGAAGCCCTCGGCCCGCGCGGCGGGCCTCGCCCTTCATCCGCCAGGAAAGCAGCACTCTCCCGAGCCCTGCGGTCGCTCCGCGATCGCAGGACGCCAGATCCGCACCGCCCCGCGACCGCACCACGACTGCACAGCACCACCGAACCCCTCGACAGTCCGGGATGAACGGCACCCTCCAAGCTCTCGCACAACCAGCGTAAGTGTTTATTACCGTTGCTGTCCAAGACTACGGGTATGAGTGACACAGGCGAGGAGCGCGTCAGAGCGTCTGACGGCCGACGGCTGCGTTTCGAGCAGACGGTGTACGACGAGCACGGCGAGGAGTTGGGCACGATCCGCGGGTTCGATGACGACGGGTTTTACGTGACGGCCGAAGAGGGCATCGTCCCGCTCGAAACCGAACACGCTCGGGGTGCCACGCCAGGCGCGGGCGAGATGGACCTCATGTGGCGGTGCTGGGAGTGCGGCGAGATCGGCAAGATCGCCGACATCCCCGATGAGTGCCCCTCCTGTGGCGCGCCGAAGGAGGACATCTATTACTGGACCGAGGATTAGTCCCACTGAATGGAGATCGTCGTCTTCGGTGCCGGCAGCCTCGGGAGTCTCGTCGGCGGACTGTGCGCCCGCGAGCACCACGTGACCCTCGTCGGCCGCGATCCCCACATCCAGGCAGTCCGCGATTCGGGTCTCCACGTCGGCGGCGCGTTCGATTTCACCGTCCGCCCGGCCGCACGAACCGATCCACCTCCGTCTGCCGATCTCGCGCTGGTGACTGTCAAGGCGTTCGACACCGACGACGCTGCCCGCGCGCTCGTCGACTGCGATCTCGACGCCGTCTGCTCGCTCCAGAACGGTCTCGGCAACGAGGAGCGCCTCGCCACTCGCCTCGACGGCGTCCTCGCGGGAACCTGCACCTACGGCGCGAGGCTCGTCGAACCGGGCCGCGTCGAGTGTACCGGGATCGGCGAGATCGCTCTCGGCGCACCCGATGGCGGTCGCTCGGCGTGCGCCGAACGGGTCGGCCGTGCGCTCCGGAGGGCAGGCGTGGAGACGACCGTCGCCGACGATATGCCCCGACGACTTTGGAAGAAGCTCGCGGTCAACGCGGGCATCAACCCCACGACCGCGCTCGCCCGAGTCGAAAACGGCGCGCTCGCCGACGAGCCACTCCACGGCATCGCCGGCGACGCCGCCCGTGAAACCGCTCGGGTCGCGCGCGAGCAGGGCGTCGATCTCGGGGACGACGAAGCTGTCGCGGCGCTCGATGCGGTCGTCGAGGCCACGGCCGCAAACACCTCCTCGATGCTCCAGGACGTGCGTGCCGGCCGGCGAACGGAGATCGACGCCATCAACGGGGCCGTCGTCGACCGCGCCGACGCGCCGGTACCGGTGAACCGGACGCTCGCCGGGCTGGTCCGAGCGTGGGAAGCTGGCGATCAGTAGTCCCGTTCGCCTTGCTCCCGTCGCTCACTCGATGTAGCCGAGGTCTTCGAGACGTTGTTTCGCGTCGTCGCCCATCCCCGACAGCACCGCGTCGTCTTCGACGTCGGTCCACGCCTCGCGGTCGGCCTCGAATTCTCCTAACGAATTTTCGAGCGCCGCGATCACGGGGTCGTCGGTCTCGCGGACGTTCTCGGTCTCGCCGGGGTCCTCGTCGAGCCGGTAGGCCTCGTCGGCGATCCGCTCGTTGTGGATGTACTTGCCAGCGGGCCGGCGAGCCGCTCGCATCCGGGAGTAAAACCGCGAGTTCTTCGGGAGGTCGATCCCGGCGTCGCTCGCCTTTCCCTCCAGTTGGTTGAGTTCGACCACCGGCTGGTAGTACTCCACGAACGCGTTCGGCTCGTCGCGGAACCCCTCACCGAGCAGCGACCGCTGGGGATCGAGCGAAACGCCCTCGCCCTCCACTCCGGCGTGATCGAGCACAGTATGGTAGAGATCGATGAGTTCCACCTGCTCGTCGTACCGGCCCGCGTCGATATCGGGGTGTTTGACCATGAGGGGGACGTTCACGATCGGATCGTACACGCCGAACTCGTGGCCGTAGAGGTCGTGTTCGCCGTGGAGTTCGCCGTGGTCGGCACAGACTACCACGAGGGTGTCCTCCCACTCACCGTTCGCCCGCATCCACGAGAACAGCCGATCGAGCTGGTCGTCGACGTGGTGAATCTCGGCGTCGTACAGCCTGCGGATCGCCTCCCACTCGTCGTCGCCGATGTCGCGCGCACCGGCGTTGTACTCCTTCGAGTTCTGGCACACGGCAGTCGAATCGACGCCGGGGGCGAACTGCTCTCTGTGCTCGTCGGGCGGGTGGTAGGGGAGATGGGCGTCCATCAGGTTGATGAACGAGAAGTACGGCTCGTCGGTCCCGTCGATGAACTCGATCGTGCGATCGATCACCGCGGGCGTCTTCGAGTCCGCGCCGCCGCCGCTCGCGAGGTGTTCGTGGATCGCGTTGCCGACGCCCACGAGCCAGTCCGCGACCTGCCGGAGGCGCTCGCTGTCGTTCATCGTCTTCCACGCCCGCGCGAGCGGCCCCGAGAGGAACTCGCCGGGCATCACTTCGAAGAAGTTGTCCTGACTATCGAACCCGTCGGTGAGGTGGGTGTAGGGGGTGATCCACGCGTTCGAGGAGTAACACGCGCTCGTGTGGGTCGCCGAGAGTGACTCGGCGAGGGTGGTGGCGTCTTCGAGATACGGGTTCTCCTGAGTCGCCCCGTGGTCGCCGGGATACAGTCCCGTGAACATCGAGGCGTGCACGGGAAGCGTCCACGGCGCTGGTGCGACCGCCTGCTCGAAGACAGCGGCCTCCTCGGCGAACCGTTCGAGCCCGGGCGTCGTCTCGCGGTCGTAGCCATAACAGGAGAGGTGGTCCTTCCGGACCGTGTCCATGACGACGAACAGGACGTTCCGGTTCGACGCGCGATCGCTCATACATACCCGTCGCCGTCCCCGCGCATAAATACACGCCGTTCGCGCGTCGCCGTCGGATGAACGAGAGGGAGGATAGAATAAGAGAGGGACGTTACCACACCGCTGACCCCGCTCGTTCATCCAACCGGAACCGACGTGGCACCCGCAAACACGGGGCTTAACACACCCTGTGGAGTATCCGTAGCCATGTTAGCACAGACGGTCGCGACGACCGAGATCGATCTGCTTATCGTCTTCATGATCGCCGCCGGTGTCGGTATCTTCGTCGCGAAGGTCGGTCGGTTTCCCTACACCATCGCGCTCCTGATCGCGGGCTTTGGGATCTCCGTGATTCAGACCCAGACCGGGGTCGATCTGTTCCCTTTCGAGCTCTCACACGACCTCATTCTGCTGGCGCTCCTGCCGCCGCTCCTCTTTGAGGGGGCGGCGACGACCGAGATCAACTCCTTCCGGGCGAACCTCGCTCCGATCCTCGCGATGGCCGTTCCCGGGCTCGTGGTTTCGGTGCTCGTGCTCGGGTTCCTCGGCCAGTTCGCGTTCGGGTTCCCGCTGTTGATCTCGCTGTTGTTCGCTGCGATGATCCTTCCGACCGACCCGGTGAGCGTGCTCGCGCTGTTCAAGGAACTCGGCGCACCGGAGCGGCTCTCGACGCTGGTCGAGGGCGAGAGCCTGCTGAACGACGGCGTCGGCGTCGTAGTGTTCACCGCGCTGCTCGCGCTCGCCGAGGAAGCCCAGCAGTCCGGCACGCCGGCCGCGGAGCTGTTGACGCCCTCCCGAATCGGGTCGACCGTGCTCGACATCGCGATTTCGAGCGGTGGCGGGCTGGTCGTCGGGCTGGTCACTGGCTACGCGGTCTACCGGGTGATGGCGAACCTGGACGAGCACATGACCGAGATCGTGCTCACGCTCATTCTGACCTACGGAAGCTTTCTGCTCGCCGAACACTACTTCCACGTCTCCGGCGTGATCGCGACGGTGGTCGCGGGGCTACTCATCGGCAACCGTGGCGCGGAGCACGCGATGAGCCCACAGACCAAGCTTTCGGTGTTCAATACGCTCGAAACCGCTGCGTTCATCACCAACACGTTCATTTTCGTCGCGATCGGTGCGACCACGCCGGTCAGAAATCTCGTCGAGTATGCCGGCCCGATTCTGATCGCGATCCCGCTCGTACTGGTCGCACGCGCTGTGGCGGTCTACCCGCTCACCGCGATCGCGAACCAGGTCACCGACCGCGACGTACCCCTGAACTACCAGCACGTGATGCTCTGGGGCGGTCTCCACGGGTCGATCCCGATCGCACTCGCCTTGGGGTTGGATGCGTCCGGTCTCGGGGGGCCGCTGGTGACACAGCTGAAGGCGATGGTGTTCGGGGTCGCCGCGTTCAGTCTCGTCGTCCAGGGGCTCTCGATGGCGGGACTACTCGACCGGCTCGGGATCGTCACGCGGACGGAGGACGAACGGCTCTACGAACTCCTCAGCGGCCGCGAACGGGCGACCGACGCCGCGCTCGAAGCCGCCGAGAATCTCCGCCAGCAGGGCGACATCCCGGGCAACGTCTACGAGGACTTCACCGCTGAGTACGAGGAGGAACAGGAGGATCTCCACCGCGCGATCTCGCAGCTGATGCAGGAAAACCCCGAACTTCGGCGCGAGGAGCTGTTGGTCGGCGAACGCCGACTGCTCCAGCGCGAGAAGAGCGCGATCCAGGACGCGATTCGCGACGGTGTCATCGCCGACGACGTCGGCGACCGGCTGCTCGAAGAGGTCGACCTCAAGCTCGATCGGGTCAACGACGGCGTGAGCACCGTCGACGAGCGCGAGGAGGAGTTCGAGGAGTTCTGGCGCACCCAGGCGAACGAGTTCGGCCTCGACATCGAATCCCGACGCGAGGGTGCGGACGACTGATTCGGACGGGTCGCAACGCTCTATCGTGCCCTAAAAACGAGCGATGGTGAACGGGGAAGCGCTCGCCGTGCTCAGAACGGGGCCTGCGGCCCTTCGTCGTCCTCGCTGCCGCCCTCGCCGGGGAACGATGGACTCATTCCGCCGCCGCCGAAGCCGGCATCGCCCATCCCGCCGCCGTCCATCCCGGTGTTGGCGTGAACCTGTTCGATCTCGGGGATCTCCTTGACCATCCGGCTCTTGATCGCCTGGATCGTCATCGGCGAAATCCCACAGCCCGAGCAGGCACCGCCGAGCGAGACCGTAACCTCGCCGGCCTCGCGGTCGAGGTCCTGGATCGCGGCGCTGCCGCCGTGCATCTGGATCTGCGGGAAGTTCCGGCGCAGGAAGTTCGAGATCTCCTCGCGCAGGTCGTCGTCGCTCCCCTGTGTTTCCGTGCTCATGATCGTGTCTCACGGTACGGCGGCTGTCTTCTTAGGCTTTTGGACTCCCGTCATCGAGTCCGAACACTGCCTCGAGCTCGGTTTCGAGCGTTTCGACGTACTCCGTGAGAACGCGGTCGAGTTTCTCCTCGTCGACCACCACGCCGGTAACGCGCTCGGCGGGATCGTCGGGGAGCTCGATCCTGAACTCCCCGTTTCCGTCGGCTGCACCGTCCTCACTGTCCGCGTCGTAGAACGGCTCGCTCTCGTTCAGCACCTGCTGGTCGATCGCGTGGACGAGATTGGAGTCGTAGCGCTCGCCCATCTGCTCGAAGGCGTTTCGATACGCGGTCTGGAGCTCGGGGAAGTAGTGCTCGTACTTGTCCTCGAACTTTTCGGGACTGAACTCGGTCATGGTCGGTTCGTCGGGCGGGACGGACTAAAGCCAGGCGATCGGTGGGCTGAGTCGCGCTCATGTCCGACGAATCACTCTCCGCGTTCCACAATCGATTTGTGACCCATGGATGAACGATCGGTATGGATCCGCGCGTCCGCGAGCACGCTGACGTCCTCGTCGAACACTGCTGTGACGTGACCGCCGATGACAACGTCCTGATTCACGCCCCGCCGGCGGCCGAGGACCTCGTGGTCGCGCTCTACGAACGCCTCGGCGAGCGCGGCGCGCGACCCGCGCTCCACTGGTCGAGCGGGCGGGCTGGACGGGCGTACGCCCGGGCGATGGACCCCGACGAGTACCGCACCGCCGACCACACGCTCGCCGAGATGGAAGAAACCGATGTCGTATTCATGATCGGCGGATCGCAAAACACCGCCGAAACCAGCGACGTGGCTCCCGAGATGAGCGCCGCACGGGGTCGGGCCCACGAACCGATCTTCAAGGAGCGCCTCGCCAAACAGTGGGTCATCACCCAGCATCCGACGGCTGGCAACGCACAGAAAGCCGAAATGAGCACCGAAGCCTACAACGAGTTCGTCTACCGCGCGGTGAATAAGGACTGGGACGCCCAGCGAGAACACCAAGCACAGATGGTCGAAATCCTCGATCCGGCGAGTGAGGTCCGGATCGTCTCGGGCGAGACCACCGATATCTCGATGTCGATCGACGGGATGGACGCCGCGAACGACGACGGCGAGATGAACATGCCTGGCGGCGAGGTGTTCACCGTCCCGGTACCAGAATCGGTCGCTGGCGAAGTCCGCTTCGACAAGCCGCTCCTTCGGAGCGGACGGGAGATCGAGGACGCCTTCCTCCGGTTCGAAGACGGCGAGGTGGTCGAGCACAGTGCGGAGAAAAATGAGGACCTCCTGACGTCGATCCTCGACACCGACGAGGGTGCGCGCCGGCTGGGCGAACTCGGCATCGGGATGAACCGCGACATCGATCGGTTCACGTACAACATGCTGTTCGACGAGAAGATGGGCGACACCGTCCACATGGCGGTCGGGGACGCCATCGACGAGTGCGTTCCCGACGATGCCGAGAAGAACGAGAGCGCCCAGCACGTCGACATGATCGTGGACACGAGCGAAGATTCGCGAATCGAGATCGATGGCGAGGTGATCCAGCGAAACGGCACGTTCCGGTTCGAGGACGGCTTCGACGCGTAGCTCTGCTTCGATCGGCCTGGCAACATTTGCGTTCCGAAAACGGTTTGCACGGTCCAGTCGGGGTTCGCGTATGGATCCGCGCATCCGTGAGCACGCCCAGCTCGTCGCCGACGCTGTCGACCTCTCGGCGGGCGATGACTTCGTGATCAAATCCGAGCCTCCGGCCGACGATCTCGTTACTGCGCTCTACGAGATCGCCGGCGAGCGGGGTGCGAACCCGCTCGCGATCCGGACCAATCGGAGCGGCCGGGCGATCCGGGCGTATCTCCGGGCGGCCGACGAGGCCGATGTCGAGTTCGAGACGCCGGCCCACCAGCAGGCGCTCATCGAGGACGCCGACTGCCACGCCGTTATTCGCGCTCACCAGAACGTGACCGAACTCGGCGACGTCGCCAGCGAGACCAACGCGGCCTACGAGAGCGCCCACAGCCCGATCCTCGACGAGCGCCTCGGCGACCGCTGGACACTGACCCAGCACCCGACCCCCGCGAACGCCCAGCTCGCCGAGATGAGCACCGAGGCCTACGAGAACTTCGTCTACGACGCCGTTCTGAAGGACTGGGACGAACAGGAGGCGTTCCAGGCACAGATGGTCGAAATCCTCGACCCCGCCGAGGAGGTCCGGATCGTCTCGGGAGAGGGGACTGATGTACGGATGTCGGTCGCGGGCAACCACACCATCAACGACACCAGCTCCAACAACCTCCCCGGCGGCGAGGTGTTCACCGCACCGGTTCCCGACTCCGTCGAGGGCGAGGTTCACTTCGACAAACCGGTCTACCGCCGCGGCAGCGAGATCACCGACGTCCGACTGACGTTCGAGGACGGCGAGGTGGTCGAGCACAGCGCAGAGAAAAACGGGGATCTGCTGACCTCGATCCTCGACACCGACGAGGGCGCGCGCCGGCTGGGCGAGTTGGGAATCGGGATGAATCGCGACATCACGGAGTTCACGTACAACATGCTGTTCGACGAGAAGATGGGCGATACCGTCCACATGGCGGTCGGACGGGCTTACGAGGCGAACGTCGGCGAGGACAACGAACAGAACGAGAGTGCCCAGCACGTCGACATGATCGTGGACATGGGCGAGGACTCCCGGATCGAGGTCGACGGTGACGTGATCCAGCGGAACGGAACCTTCCGCTTCGAGGACGGCTTCGAAGAGTAGCGCCCGTTAGAACTCCTCGACGTGCGGTCGCAGATCGAGTTCGAGCGTCCACGCGCTGCGCTCCTGCTCCACCAAGTGCCAGTAGCTCTCGGCGATGGCGTCGGGATCGAGATACTCCTCCGGACTCCCGACCTCGCGTTCGGGTGGTCGGATCCCACCGTCGATGACGACGTGAGCGACGTGGATGCCCTCCGGACCGAGGTCGCGCGCCATCGACTCCGCCATTCCGCGGACGGCGAACTTGCCGGCCGAGAACGCGAGCGCGCCGTCGTTGCCTCGTACTGAGGAGGTCGCACCGGTGAAGATCACCGTCCCGCCGTCCTCGTCGAGCATGTCCTCGACGGCCTCCTGCGAGCAGAGGAAGCCACCCCGAGCGCCGACCGCGAGCGCCTGGTCGAACTCCTCGGTCGAGAGGTCCTGCAGCCCCTTCCACGCACCGCCGCTGGCGTGGTTCACGAGCACGTCCACGGGCCCGAACGCCTCGCGGACGGTCTCGAACCCCGCTTCGACCGCTTCCGGGTCGGTGATGTCGGTCGGGACCGCGAGCGCGTCGCCAGGCGTTTCGTCGAGTTCGTCAGCGAGGCTCTCGATGAACTCTCCCGAGCGTGCGAACAGTCCCACGTCGCAGCCCTCGGATGCAAATTTCCGGGCGATCGACGCACCGAGACCCGAGCCGACGCCCGCGATGACGACTGTGCGTGTCATGATTGAACTAGCAGGTGTGCCGACAAAACCGTTTGGCGGCTGGCGGTGTTGGTGCGGTGGCGGTGCGGAAGTCACTAGCAACCGTACCGCGAGCGACCGCAGGGAGTGAGCGGGCCGACGACTGACCGAAGGGAAGGAGGAGGCTTTTGGCTCAGATTTTGCCAGCGGAGCGAGCGCTAGCAAGCGGAGCGCAGCAAAAGGTGGACGGGCACGACGGGATTTGAACCACGGTTGTTCCACTCGCTTCGCTCGTTTCACTCCCTGATTCAAATCCCGCGTCCGTCGTTCGTCACGCCTCGCTGTCGCTCGGCGATGACTCACGGGCACGACGGGATTTGAACCCGCGACCGTTTGGTTAGAAGCCAAACGCTCTCTCCGGACTGAGCTACGTGCCCCGGTCGGGGATTCGCGCCGTCGGTGAAAAGTAGTCGGGTCTGGTGCGGAACGCTTACGCCTGTCTCCGGCCAACCGTCGACCGATGAGGGTCATCGGGATCGTCGGATTGCCCGGCAGTGGCAAGAGCGAGGCTGCGGCCGTCGCCCGCGAGACGGGGGTGCCCGTGGTGACGATGGGCGACGTCATCCGAGAGGCGTGCCGCGAGCGTGGACTCGACCCCGCGACACACCACGGCGAGATGGCGAGTGCGCTCCGCGAGGAGGGGGGACCGGAGGCGATCGCCGAGCGCTCGCTGCCGATGATCGAGGACGCACTCGACGACGCCGACACCGTGCTGGTCGACGGGATTCGATCGGCTGTCGAGGCGACGCGCTTCGAGGCCGCGTTCGGCGAGGCGTTCACGCTCGTCGCGATCGAGGTCCCCTTCGAGATTCGGGCCGAGCGCGTCGATTCGCGCGGCCGGGACACTCCTGCCACCGAGGGCGGTGAGAGTCTCGAAGCACGTGACGAGCGCGAACGCGGGTTCGGGATGGACCACGCGATCGCCGACGCCGATCTCACGATCACGAACACCGACTCGCTCGACGCGTTCCATGACCGGATTCAGGCGTTACTCGACGGCCGGACGGATGCGATCGGCGCGGAGCGGGGGACCGAGTCGTGATCTACCGGGTCGACGTTGCGATCACCGCGCCCGTACGCGACACCGAAGTCACCGATCGCGTCGCCGACGCGATCACGAACCTCTTTCCGGAGGCCGAACTCGAACGCGGACCGGGCGAGATCAGCGCCGAAACCCACTCGCTCGACCACTTCTCGGAACTCCTCCACCGCCAGGAGATCCTCGATACCGCTCGGGGCGAGTTCTTCGACGGCCGTCAGGGCGACGCCCTCTCCTTCGATCTGAAGAAACAGGCCGCGTTCGAGGGCGTGGTCAACTTCGCGGTCGGCGAGCCGAGCGAACTCGGCGAGATCCACGTCCGGGTGCGCGTCCACGAGCCGTCCGTCGAGGCGTACGTCGATCACGTCGCCCCGTCGACCGAGGACGGAACGCCGGTCACCGACGGTCCGTAGCACGGTCCGCGCTCGCCTCGTCGAACCCGCTAACGAAGATTGCTACCCACTCGCTCATGTCTCGCTTTCGACGTACTTCGACCGATTCGACCCATTTCACCCACTGGAATCCGCGCCGGCCGGGCGCGACGAGCCGGAGGGGGAAGCCGTGGCCGTGGCTGAGCCGTTCGCCATCGACGTGGGTCGCGAGCAGTGCGTCGCGGGCCTCCTCGATCGGCAGACTCCAGCGATAGCCCGTCACCGATCGGAACGAAATCCACTGCGCCTCGTCGGTCGGTTCGGCGCTATCGAGGAGATCGCCGATTCGGATACCCTGCCAGTCGTGCGTCGAGTACCAGCCGCTGGTGCAGTCGAGCACGGCGCGGCGTCCCGCGTCCGAATCGAGCGCTCCACCGTCGAACGCGAGTTCGCGCTCGACTCGGCCGCCGACCCGGAGCTGCCAGTCGTCGGGATCGATCGGATCGGGATCGTCAGCGACCCAGCTCGTGACCGGGAACGCGTTGCCCTCGCCGCTGCCGTCCTCGCGCGACCCAGTGAAGCGGTGGTCAGCGCCCGCGAGCCCGAACAGCCGGTTGGCTCCGCGCTGGAGTCGCCACGTCAGCGCACCGAATCCCACGACAGCGACGCCACTCAGTGCAGTCCGTCGCCCCGCGAAGTCGTCGGTGCTCGGGGCGCGGAACCGTCCGCGTAGGTGGATGAGCAAGAGAGGAACGACGAGCACGCCGAGCGCCATGTGGACGAACAGCCCCGTCCACGGACCGATCCCGAAACGGCCACCGAACGTCCAGTAGACTCCGGTAGCGAGCGCCGCGATGGCCACAGCTCCGAGGAGGATCGAGAACGGGGTGTATCGGTCCCACGCTGCCCGGCTGGTCACACGGTGGCGCACGCGTCGGAGTTTCCAGAACAGCAAGAGGACGAGCGAGAGGCCGCCGATCCCGTGGGTCACGAACACCCACGCGTCGCCGGTGCGTCCCGACACGAGCCCGAGGAGGCCGGTGGCGACCGCGAAGCAGACGGCTCCGAGAATCGACCAGTCGACCAGCCGCGGCGGGAGTTCGAGACGCGATCCCATCGTTCAGAGTACGGGCTCCAGGCGGTTGAGCCCTGCGCCCACTTGCGACGGACGCCCCTCTCAGCCGTACGACCGCTCGGCGACCGTCTTGCCTACCTCGTTCCGCACCGTTACGGTGTCGCCGTCGTTGTTCCAGACGGCCCCCGACGCACCCCAGTACAGTTCGTTTCGACTATCCGACCCGGAACCCGTATAGAGCGCGACCCGCTCGCCTGGTCCGAGCGCGAACCCCTGTGGGAACGTGTAGGTGTGATCGGCGGCGTCGCTCACGGTCCAACCGGCGAGAACGAGTCGGTCCTCGCCTCGATTCTCGAATACGATCCGTTCGCCGTTGGGGTTCGCGTTGTCGTTGCCCGGCGCGTCCGCGTCGATCTCGGCGATCACGAGTCCGCCTGGTTCCGACCGCTCCCCGGTCGTCGCTCCCGACTCGGTGCTATCGGTCGCACACGTCCAGAGACCGAGTTTCTTCCGCTGGGCGCGCGTCTCGGCCCGGTCGAACCGATCGCGACCCGCGAACGAGGTGTCGTACACCCGGGCGTACCCCTCGGCGACGAGTCGGTAGTTGACTCCGGTCCCGTCGTGGCGGACGAACGCCAGCAGCCGACCGTAGCGGTCGCGGCGGTCGCCGCCGACCACGAGGCGCACCTGCTCGTCCGCGAGCACTCGTTCGACGAACTCGCTCGCGTTCCGGCCAGCGTCCCGGAGACAGGTATTCCCCGCCTCGGTGTCGGGAACGCCCTCGAACTCCGGAGGATCGTTCGCGACGTGGACTTCCGGCGTGTCGACGCCGAGCAGCCGGACCGTGTCGATCGTCCCGTTCGAGTATCGGACTTCGATGGTGTCGCCGTCGACGACCCGGATGACGGTCGCCGCTCGTCCCGTCGCTCGGTCAACGGCTGTTCCGCCCGTGGCAGTCGCTGCCGGGGTCGTCGTGGCACCTGGCGTCTCGACCGGCGACGCCGTGGGTTCGGTCGTCCCCGGCGTCGTTCCCGCGCAGCCAGTGAGGACGACACAGGTGACGAGAACCCACGTGAGGCGGCGCATACTCACACGATCGCGTCATCCCTTCTAAACCCTCGGACGAGTTTCGGCGGTTCCGTCTCGGGTTCAGACCATGACCTGGACGACCCCGAATAACACGAGCACGCCGAGCACGTCACAGACGTTCGTCACGACCGGGATCACGAGATCGTCGGGATCGAGCTCGAACCGGTAGGCGGCGTAGGTCGCCACGACGGTGACGGCGACGGCGAGCACCGAGAGCACCGCACCGCTCGCGGTCGCGACCAGCACCACCGTCGGGAGCGTGAGGCCCGAGCCGGCGGTGAGTGCGGTGAGTCCCCACGCTCCCGCGCCGACGACCGGAAAGACGGTGAGCGCGAGCCCTACGGTCGCGACGGCGTTGCCGGCGAGGGTGTCGTCGGTCGGCGAAAAGGAGAGCGTGCCGAGATGGAACGCCGTCGAGAGCCGCGCGGCGAGAACGCTCCCCAGATTGCCTGCCGTGCCGATCGTGACCGGAACGAGCACGAGCAGCGCGGGGTAGCGAAGCAGGGTGGCCTCGAACGAGCCGAGCACGAACCCGCTGCCGAGTTCGACGAGCGTGAGCACGACGAGGACGGGCAACAGCGCCCGTGTGATCGCCCGGAACGTCCACTCGGTCGCCACTCATCCACCTCCGAGCGCGAGCACGATCCGCACTGCGAGCAACAGGTAGGCGATCCCGAACACGTCGCCGGTGGTCGTGACGAGCGGCCCGACCAGCGTGTCGGGGTTGTACCCCCGCCGGTAGCCAGCGAACACCGCGAGCACGACCACCGTCGAGAGCGTCACGCCCGAGAACAGCCCGGCGAGCACCGCGATCCCGACGAGCGTGGTAAGCGGCGCGGGTGACGCCGAAAGCGCCCACAGGACGACGTACGCCGCAGTCGCGGCGAACGCGCTCGCGAGCAATCCGTTCGCGATCGACGCCGCGACCGCCGACCGGAGCCGTGGGTCACCGCCGCGCACTCGGGGTTCGACGAGGCCTTGGTGAAGCGCGGTGGCGATCCGTGCGCCGAGCGAGCTGTAGACGTTGCCTCGCGTCGCGAGCAACGCGGGCACGAGCACGAGCAGTCCCGACACCGCTCGGAGTTCCTCGCGCATCCCGCCGAGGACTACGCCCGCGAGAAGCCCGCCGACGAGACTCGCCGACAGCGCCGGCAGCGCCTCGCGGTAGGCCTCGCGCGCGACCTCGGCAACGGTCATTGCGTGGATCGACCGCCGCCAACGGTAAAAAGGTCGCTCAGTGCCGTCGTGTTGAGCACCACTCGATCGGCCTCGGGAGCGACGGATCTCGGGTATCCGATTCGCAGTCGGGCAGCTGGCGGGGCTCGTCTCTCCGTTGCTCCACCATCATCCAGGTTCTCCGGATTGGAGCTCGCGGCCGTAAATAGCCACCAGACCGAGCGCGAGCGCCCACGTGACTGCCGCTTCGAACCAGTGTAGCGTGTTGGTGACGTGCTGGATCGGGTTCAGT
This sequence comes from Halococcus saccharolyticus DSM 5350, assembly GCF_000336915.1. Classification (NCBI taxonomy): domain Archaea; kingdom Methanobacteriati; phylum Methanobacteriota; class Halobacteria; order Halobacteriales; family Halococcaceae; genus Halococcus; species Halococcus saccharolyticus. The sequence goes on from NZ_AOMD01000033.1 coordinate 159,379, forward strand.
AGCGTCGAGGCGTTGAGGCTGGCGTGAAATAGCACTACCAGCAAGACGCTACGCTCGGTGGCACGGTACAGCCACGTGAACACGACCGAAAGTGCTAGCGTGTTGATCGCGTACGGAACGAAGGGTGTGCCGTACTGACTCACTCCTGCCGTCATGAACAGTGGGAGATGCCAGAGCGCCCATACGGCACCGATCACGAGGCTCGCCATCACTGCGTCGAACCGTTCGAGCAGTCGCGGCAGGGCGAACCCGCGCCAACCGAGTTCCTCCTGTCCGCCACCCAGCACGGACAGAGAAATCACGTCGAGCGTGTAGATCAGTGGCAGCGCGTAGATCGGTCCCTGTCGAACGAGATCGGGCTGTTCGATCGGAGCTCCGAGAGCGACGGCGGCAACGCTCGTAGCTGTAATCAGGACGAACGGAATCCCCAGTGTAGCGAGATACCACTGAGGGTGGACGCGCCACCGGAGCACCGGACCGACCCACGCTCGCAGCGAGTCGCCAACGAGCCACGTGACGATCGCCGCCGCAACTGGTGGACCCAATACGCCGATAACGGTCATCCCGAGCACCAACGGCTCTCGATCGACGACACCGGCGGCTACGGGCACCCATCCGGCCCACGAGATAACCAGCGTCAGCGCGAAGAAGCTCGAGACGTCACGACTGGCAACGAACGCGCCGATCGGACCAAGCCGGTACGTTCGAGAGGCGACTGATCCGTTCATCGCTGCCGATCATCGCGTTCATATGCAATAAACACGTTCACGAGCGACGAACATATCACGTGGTGTCACCGGACGAAGTGAGAATCCGCTCAGCCGAACGGTCCGCCACCGCCGCCCATGCCACCCATTCCACCCATCCCGCCGCCGCCCTCGCCCTCCATCCGCTTCATCATCCGCTGCATGTCGGCGTCGCCCATCCCCTGGAACTGCTTTAGGGTGCGCTCCATCATCCGGTGCTGTTCTAAGAGTTCCTGCACGCGCTCTTCGGGCTGGCCGCTACCGCGCGCGATCCGGCGGGTCTGGCTCGCGCCGATCGAGCGGGGGTTTTCGAGTTCGTCCTCGGTCATCGAGTCCATTACGATGTCGAAGCTCCGCATCCGGTCCTGGGTGACGTCCATCGCGTCGTCGGGGAGCTGGTCCTTGATCCCGCCGCCCAATCCAGGGATCATGTCGAGCACCTGATCGAGGGGCCCCATCTTGTTCATCGCGTCCATCTGGTGGCGCATGTCCTTCAGGGTGAACTGCCCCTCCAGGATGTCCTCTGGGTCCCAGTCCTCCTCGTCGGTGTCGGTGTCGGCCATCGCGCGCTCGACGCGCTCGGCGAGCTGCTTGAGGTCGCCCATCCCCAGCAGCCGGGAGATGAACCCGTTGGGCTCGAAGCGCTCGACGTCCTGAACCGTCTCACCGGTCCCGAGGAACGCGATCGAGGAGTCGGTCTCGTTGACCGCCGTGAGCGCACCTCCACCCTTCGCGGTCCCATCGAGCTTGGTGATCGCGACGCCGTCGATCCCGATCGCCTCCTCGAAGCGCTGAGCCTGATCCTTCGCTCCCTGCCCCAACGCCGCGTCCATCACGAGCAGGCTCCGATCGGGTTCGACGACCGCGTCGATTTCCTGAATCTCGTCGATCAGTCCCTCCTCCAGGGCGTGGCGACCCGCGGTGTCGACGATGTGGATGTCGGCTTCCTCGGTCGCCGCGAGGCCGTCGCGGGCGATCTGGACGGGATCGTCGGCGTCGGGATCGCCGTAGAAGGTGACCTCCGCGCGTTCTGCCATCTCCTTCGCCTGATCGTACGCGCCTGGCCGGAAGGTGTCGGTCTGGATCACCGCCGGGCGCAGCCCCTTCTTTGAGAACCACCACGCCATCTTCGCCGCGGTCGTCGTCTTCCCCGACCCCTGGAGCCCGGCGAGCAGGATGGTCTGGGGTTCGAGCGGGAGGTCGGTCGATTCGCCGACGAGATCGACCATCTCCTCGTAGACGATCCGGAGGACGAAATCGCGAGCTGTGGTGCCGCCTGGCGGCTCCTCTTCGAGCGCGCGCTGCTCGATACTGTCCGAGAGCTCCATCACGAGGTCGATCTCGACGTCGGCCTGGATCAGCGAGCGCTGGATCTCCCGGACGACCTCCTCGACGTCCTCCTCGTCGAGTCTGGTCTTTCCCTGAAGTCGGTCGAGAGTTCCCCGGAGGGAACTCCCGAGGTCGTCGAGTACCATTTCCCATCTCTACGCCGTGTGGCTGGTAAAGGCTTGTCCGTCGAACTGTGTGGCTGAGGCTCATCCTGGCTTTGAGGCTGTGGCATCGAAACGGGTAGAAACGACGTGAAATGCTCACTCACCCGAGACAGATGAATACCGCAGGCCACACCCTCCCCAACCGATTCGCTCCGCTCGTTTCACTCGCTTCGCTCATCCCTCGCGCGAGTCGTGCGCTTCGCGTACTCCCGCGCGCCATCCGCTGTTACCCGATGATCCCCGTGAACCACAACACTGCGGCCGTCGCGCCCACCCCGAGCACGAACAGGAACCCGTTCGCGAGCGTGCTCGACGCGCGGGCGAACCCGAGCGAGAACCGACGGGTGGACAGCGGCCAGAACGGCGCGATCCCCATCGGCGTCAGCCAGTCGGCGACGAGATGTGCGACGACCGCCAGCGCGCCGAGTCCGAACCCGAACGAGCCAAGCAGCCGTGGCTCGAACCTGGGTAGCCCAGTTCCGAGGAACCATCCGGCCGCGCCGCACGCGAGTCCGACGAGCACCGCGAACCCGATGGTGTGGGTCGGGCCACGATGGGAAACGAACGGGAGCCGCAGATCGACATCCGGCAGCATGGCGAGCCAGATCATCACGGCGAACCCGGTGATGGCAAGCGCGACCCGCCCCGTCACGAGCATCGCGTAGCCCGCTGGCGCGTAGCAAAGCAGCCCGACCCCGATGTGGCCCTGGCGGTACACACCTGCTCCGCTCCCCGACTACTCCTCGCCGCCGAGCAGCCGGTCGACGAGCACGTCGGGATCGAACCGCTCGATGTCGTCGTAGCCCTGGCCAGTCCCCAAGAAGAGAATCGGTTTGCCGGTGACGTGGGCGATCGAGATCGCCGCCCCACCCTGGGAGTCGGCGTCGGCCTTCGCCAGAATTGCGCCGTCGATCGCCGCGGCGTCGTCGAACTCCTCGGCGCGATTGGTGGCGTCCTGGCCCGCGACCGCCTCGTCCACGAACAGTGTCATGTCGGGATCGACCACGCGATCGATCTTCGCGAGCTGGGCCATCAGGTCGTTCGAGGTGTGGAGTCGACCCGCCGTATCGCCGAGCACCACGTCGATGTCGTTCGCCTCGGCGTACTCGACCGCATCGTAGAGCACGGCGGCCGGATCGGAGCCCTGGTCGTGAGCGATCAGCTTCTTTCCCAGTCGATCGGCGTGCTCGCCCAACTGCTCGTTCGCGCCCGCCCGATAGGTGTCGCCGTTCGCGAGCACGGTCGAAAGCCCGCGCTCCTCGAAGTAGCGCGCGAGCTTCGCGATGGTCGTCGTCTTCCCGACACCGTTGATCCCCGTGAAGACGATCGTCACGGGCTTGTCGGCCTCCGCGATCCGTTCGTCGAAGTCGAACTGGCCGACGCTGATCACCTCCCGGAGGGCCTCGGCGAGCGCCTCTTCGACCACCGTGCCGGTGGTCTTGACTTGGGCGCGGGTCGCGCCGGTAAGCTCCTCGCGGAGCCGGTCGAGGATCGCCTCGGCGACGCTCATCTCGACGTCGCTTTCGAGCAGCGCCATCTCGAGATCGAACAGCGGGGCGTCGAGTTCGCCCGCCTCGATCAGCGACTGGCCGGTGGCGAACAGTTTCGCACGCGTCCCGAGACCGAGATTGCTTCCTTCCCCATCGTCGCTCTCCGCCTCGTCCGCTTCTCGATCGTCGTCCGTCCTTGACGTCGACCATCCTCTGCGCGCCGCGTCGGCAGCGGTCTCCGTGGACCGCTCCGCCGCCGGCTCCGTTGGCTCCGCCGGCTCGTCCGCCGTCGCTGATGCGGGTTCACCATCCGGGCCTTCCGTTTCGGGGGTCGCGTCGGCCTCGGCTCCTGCTGACGCCGCCGCCTCCCTCGTGGTCTCCGGCTCCGTCTCGGCTCCGGCCTCTGCCTCGACCCCACCGCCGGGAGCGTCGGGTTCGGCCTCGTCGCTCTCGATTTCACTCTCGGCTTCGGAGTCTGCGGCCTCACTGGCCGCCTCGTCGAGTTCCTCCTCGGCGTCGCGCTGGAAGGAGGAGAGCTTGTCCTTGAGTCCGTCGAACATCGTTCGGCCTTACTCGTCGTCGTCCGCGTCCTCGCCCATGCCGCCCATCTGGCCCTGGAGCTGCTGCATCTGCTGTTGTTGGAGCTGCTGGGCCTGCTGTTCCAGCTCGTCGCGCTCGCCCTCGACCTCGGTGATCTCCTCGCGGACCTCCTCGATCCGGTCGTCGAGCGCGTCGCGTTTGGTTTCGAGGGTGTCGATCGCGCCCTCCTTGTCGCGCTCGGCAGCGTAGCCACCGCCGAGGCTCACCACTGCCTCGTCGATATCCTGGATCTCGGCCCGGACGTACGCGTCGCCGCCGAGCGGGACCTGCACTGTCGAGCCGCTCTCGAGCGCGTCGAGCGCCTCCGTCGCCTCGTCGATCTCGCGCTGTTCCTCTTGAAACTCTTCGATCTCCTGTTCGAGCGCCTGCTCGTGGCGTTCGAGGTTCTCGATCTCCTCTGAAAGTTGTTCGAGCTGGCCGCCACCGCCGCCACCGAGGCTCATCGGCTGCCTCCCCGCACGGCAGCCGCTTTCGATCGATACGTTTCGGATGTTACGAACTCGTCCATATCCCGGTTGGGCGGGCGCGCCGGAAGTATGTTGTCTTACCCGCTCACTCGATGTACCCGAGCGCGTCCTCGATCCGCCCGAGTTCGGGGCCAGTCGTCTCGTCACCCGCGACGTACCCATGCGAATTGGCGAGCAGTCCCGATCCTACCACCGGCGCACCGTAGTTGATGGTCCCGATGTCCGCCGGTACGTCGAGCAGTTCTTCCAGATAGTCGAGCTCCTCGTCGGTGCTCTTCGGATGACAGAGCACGCCCTGATTGGTGGCGACCGCCGCCGTCCCGACGGTTCGAACGCCAGCGAGCACGCCCCGATCGGCCGGCACGCCGAGATGTTCCTCGACGACGGCGATCGCCTCGTCGGGGAGATCTGGGTGGAGATACGCGCCGTCATCGTTCGCGAGCACGACGTTGCCGGCGGCGTTGATCCGGCCCGGCAGCTCCGCGACCGATACATCGAGCGCCTCGTCGAGCCGGTCGCGCTCGACGTCGGTAAGTCGGCTGCTCGTCACCAACCCGTTGGAGTTGCCCGCGACGAGCGCACCTACGGTGCCGGAGCCGGCGATCGTCGTTCGTACTGTGGAGACGCCGAGCTCGTCGGTCAGTTCCGCGAGACGGTCGTCGTCGACGTCGGGCCGAACGAGCAAACAGTCGTCGGTGGCTCGGGCGAAGACGCCGACGTACGCCGAACCGGCGAAGGCCGCGCGGAGCACGCTACTCCGCGTGTTCGGCTTCGACCACGCGCTCGCCTTCCTCCTCGAACCGCGCCGCCCGCACGCGGAGCTTGCTCGGGGGGTTCGACCGCCCACGCGACCAGACCGCTTCGTTGATCGAAGGGTCGAGCCGCACCGCGTCGTGATCTGTTTTGAAATGCTGTGCGAGGTGGTCCCGGATGAGCGTCATCGCCCGGTCTGCACCCTCGTGGTTCGCGCCCGCCTTCACGTCTCTGAGGGGGACCGTCACGACCCGCTCCTCGAAGTCCTCGGCGCTCATTCGTCCGTGTCGCTCCGCCGCCAGTTACGCCGCTTCGGGTTGCGCATCACGTCGCGGTCGGTCTTCATGATGACCCACGCCGGTACCCGCGAGTTCTGGCGTTCGAGCTTCCCCAGCCGCTTCTTCTTGGCTTTCGAGTTCTTACCCATGATGGGTGTGTTCCGCCGGCGTGGCTTAAATCGTTGTCCTTCTGTCCGCAACGCACTCTCTCAGACAAGCGCCAGCGGAGCCATCACGACCACGCCGACGCCGAGCCCGGCGAGGAGTTCTCGACGGCCGCCACCGGGCAACCCCGCACCGACCTCGCGCGCCTCGGGAATGAACTCCGAGACGACGAGGTAGATCATCGCGCCCGCCGCGAACCCGAAGCCGAACGGGACGAACGCGCGCGCGACCCGGACGAACGCGAACGCCACCACCGCGCCGACGGGTTGGGGCAGGCTCGAGAACACCGACCACCAGACCAGGCGTTGCCGCGGCACGCCCATCTCCCGGAGCGGGATCGAAACCGCTACACCCTCGGGAACGTTATGGATCGAGATCGCGACGGTCATGAAGGCAGCGAGCACCGGCACCGTGAACCCCAGCAGTTCTATTCCACCGCCGAAATTCAGGTCGGCAAAGGAGACCCCCACGGCGACCCCTTCGGGAAAGCTGTGGACCGTGAGCACGCCGAGGATCAAGAGGAGTTTTCGATAATCGGCCTCGGCGTACTGCTTCGGATGCACTTCCCAGCCCTCGATGACGTGGTGGCTGACGATCACGAGCGCGACGCCGGCGAGGAGTCCGGGAACGATCCCCCAGACTGTGCCCTCGGCGAGCCCCTCGAACACTAGGCCGAACACCGACGCTGCCACCATGATCCCCGAGGCCAGCCCCCAGAGAACGACGCTCGTCCGATCGCTCACGTCGTCGACGAGGAAGAAGGGCAGCGCCCCGAGGCCGGTCGCGAGCGCGGTGAGCAACCCCGCAACGAACACCAACGCGAGGTTCGCCAGCGCGACCATACTGTCGAACGACGATCCAGCGACTTAGGACTTATCAAAACACGTATATTTTCGGCCTGCCTAAACCGATGTGTCGCGGTTCAGAGCGCGAAGCGCTCGACGGTCGTGTACTCCGGTCCGTCGTCGGCGAGCACGCTCTCGGTCAGTCGGACCTCCCCGATATCGAGCGTCCCGACTGTGGGATCGTCCTCACGGAGCGCGCGCTGGACTCGATCCTTGCCGCCGGCGTGATCCATTCGCGCGATCGTCGCGTGCGGCGTGAACTCGTGATCGGCGGGATCGAACCCCGTCTCGACGGTCCAATCCTCGATCGCCTCGTGGAGTCTGGCAAGCTCGTCGCCACCCTCGCGGACGCCGATCCAGAGCACGCGGATGTACTCCTCGCTCGGGAACGCACCGAATCCACCGAACGCGGCCTCGAACGGCTCGACACCCGCTTCGTCGACTGCCTCGGCCAGATTCTCCCGGAGGTCCGATACTCGATCCGCCTCGACCTCGCCGAGGAACTTCAGCGTCACGTGGACGTTGCCGGGGTCAGTGAGTCGCACCCCACTCGCGTCGGCGATCGTTTCCTGAACGGCCGCGATCTCTTCGGCGAGCCCGTCGAGGTCGACGCTCACGAACAGTCGCATACCCAGCGTACGCGGTCGTAGCCCTTAATCGCGGTCGTCGTCTATGGACCCCCATGACCGACGACGAGCCCGAACGCTCCCCCGACAGCGAACCGAGCCGCGACGCCGACAGCGAACCGAGCCGCGACGCCGACGACCGCGACCCCCGCCCCGCATCCGACGAGCCGGTCCCAGACCCTGCCGACGACGCCGCGGGAGACCACCAGTTCTCCGAGGGACAGGGCTTTTCGGAGCCCGAGGGATTCGATCTCGACCCGCCCGAACTCTCGGTCGACCCGAGCGAGGTCGACCCCGTCGACTCGCGCGCGGTGGCCGACCTGCTCGACGAGCGCCAGCTCGGTGCCGGCGACGTGGATAGCGAGGAGCTCGTCGACGTCGGGCTGAACTACCTCCGGATCAATCGGTACGAGCAGGCGACTGAAACGCTGGAACGCGCGGCCAGATTCGCCGACGACGAACCGATCGAACAGGAGGCGTGGGTCAACAAGGGTGCGGCCCACGCCGAACTCGAAGAGTACGACGAGGCGATCGGGGCGTACCAGGAAGCCCTCCGGATCGACGACCGGAGCGAACACGCCGCGAGCGCCGAGACCAACCTCGCCTCCGCGCTCTGGGAGGCCGGCCGGACCGAACAGGCCTTGGAACACGCCGAACGCGCGGTCGAGATCGACGCGCGCTTCCCGCAAGCGTGGTTCAATCGCGGGTTCTTCCTGCTCGAACGCGGGCTCGCGAGCGAGGCGCTCGACGCGTTCGACAACGCGATCCGGCTCGGCTTCCGGAACGCCGAGGTCATCGAAGAGAAAGCCCGCGCCCTGGAGGAGGTCGGCAAGGACGAGCGTGCGGAGGAACTCGCCGCGGAGGCCCGCGAACTCCGCGAGGAGGCGGAGGAGGAGCTCGTCCGTGATCGTCAACGAGCGTGAGACGCCCGAGGGCCGTCTGGTCTCGGTCTGCGATCCGGAGGTACTCGGCGAGACCTTCGCAAACGGCGAGATCGACTTCGAAGTGAACGAGGAGTTCTACGACGGCCAGCCCGCCGACGAGGAGGAGGTAGTGGCGAGTCTCGCGGGTGCGAGGGTGGCGAACATCGTCGGCAACGACGCCGTGGCACTCGCGGTCGAGCACGGGTTCGTCGACGAGGAGAGCGTGCTCGACCTCGGCGAGACCCGCCACGCCCAACTGCTGCGCTTGGAGTGAATCGCGTCGACTACTCGTCGACGAGCCCGCCGAACTCCTCGATCGGGACGCCCTCCATCGAATCCATGTCGAGGCCGTGGCGCTCGGCGGCCAGCGAGACCTCGAACACCGACTCGCGGTCGGGGGCCTCGAACACCACGAGGAAATCGTATCGCCCGAGCAGCGCGTAGGTCTCCTGGAGTTCGGCCTCGACCTCCTCCAGCTCGATGTTGATGTCGCCCCAGAGCGAGGCGAGTTCTTGGAGGTCCTGAAACTCACCGTCGACGACTTCGACGAGCGCAACCCAGGTCTGCATGGCCGGCGTTCCGCTCGCGGCAACTAAAACCGTTCCGGCCGAGCATATCACTAGACGGCTCGTCGGATGGTTTCGGCCGTCCGTGCTGCACAAAAGCCGGGGCTTGCAGATGCCGACGGGGAGCTTTACCCGTTCGCGTCCGGTGTAGTTCCATGAGCTACTCCACAACTGCTGGTTGGTCGCTGTTCACCTCCGGTATCGTCACGCTGCTGTTGGTCTGGGTCCCCGGCGATTCGCTGTACTGGGGTATCGCGCTGCTCGTGCTTGGTCTACTGGTGATGTCGCGCCGCGTCGTCTGAGCGCCACGAACGCGCGACTGACCGAAGGAATGTTCCCCCTCCGGACCGTACGCAGCGTCAATGAGCAGTCAGACCGCCGAACCGCTCGATGTCGAACGGATTCGGGGCGAGTTCCCGATCCTCGAACGCGAGGTGGGTGACGGCCAGCGCCTCGCGTATCTCGACAACGCCGCTACGAGCCAGACGCCCGATCGCGTGATCGACGCGATGAGCGATTACTACCGGGGCACCAACGCGAACGTCCACCGGGGCATCCACCACCTGAGCCAGGAGGCCTCGATCGCGTATGAAGAAGCCCACGACCGCCTCGCCGAGTTCGTCGGAGCCTCGGGCGGCCGCGAGGAGATGATCTTCACGAAGAACACCACCGAGGGACTCAATCTCGTTGCGTACGCGTGGGGCCTGAACGAGCTCGGCGAGGGCGACGAAGTAGTCCTGACCGAGATGGAACACCACTCCTCGCTGGTGACGTGGCAGCAGATCGCCAAGCGGACCGGCGCGGACGTGCGCTACATCGGGATCGACGACGCGGGTCGCCTCGACATGGACCACGCCCGCGAGGTGATCGGTCCCGACACCGAGATGGTCTCGGTAACCCACGTCTCGAACACCCTTGGCACGATCAACCCGATCGCCGACCTCGCCGACCTCGCCCACGACCACGACAGCTACATTTTCGCCGACGGTGCCCAGGCTGTGCCGCACCAGTCCGTCGACGTCGAGGCGCTCGACGTGGATTTCTACGCCTTCTCGGGCCATAAGATGTGCGGCCCGACGGGGATCGGCGGGCTCTACGGCAAGAAAGCGATCCTCGAAGCGATGGAGCCGTTCATGTACGGCGGCGGGATGGTCCGGAAGGTCGAGTTCGAGAAGACCACGTGGGCCGACCTGCCGTGGAAGTACGAGGCGGGCACGCCGCTGATCGCCGAGGGGATCGCGCTCGCCGAGGCCGCCGATTATCTCGACGAGATCGGTCTCGATCGGATCGATCGCCACGAGCGCGAGCTCGCCGATTACGCGGTGGAGCGGTTGAACGAGTTCGACGACATCGAGATCTACGGCCCGCCGGCCGGCGAGCGTGCGGGCCTCGTTTCGTTCAATCTCGACGGCGTCCACGCCCACGACCTCGCGAGCATCATGAACGATCACGGCGTCGCGATCCGGCCCGGCGACCACTGCACCCAGCCGCTTCACGACGTGCTCGGCACGGCGGCCTCCGCCCGTGCCTCGTTCTATCTCTACAACACGAAAAGCGAGGTCGACACCCTTGTCGAGGCCATCGACGACGCCAGGCAGCTGTTCGCGTAGGCTGCTACGGCTCACTCGATCGATTACCGTCCGCACTCGATCCGAACGAGTATCGAACGCGGTCTCGGGAACGACCTGTCCGGGGTCGGGAGTCGCGAACGGCCGGGAATCGAATGGCGGGTACAACCGTCCCGTTCCGAGATGTTGGGAACGACCGGGACGCCTATACCGGCTCCGGGAAAAACGGTAGCAACGACGGACATGACTCTCGCTGCTCTCCGAACGGCCGACACGGTCGACGCTACCTGACATGAGCGATCGACACGTCGGTTCGAGCCGCCTGCCACTCATCCCGTCGCATACCGATCCGACCGACTCGGCCACCGACCTGGCCCGCTGGTCGACCGACGAGCCGGACGGTCCCGATCTCGAAACGGTGTTGCGATCGCTCGACGACGACAACTGTCGGGCGATCCTTCGACTGCTGGATCGCCCGAAATCCGCGAGCGAGCTCTGCGAGGCGTGTGATCTCTCCAGCTCGACGGTGTACCGAAAGCTCGAACTGCTCCGCGACGCCGCGCTCGTCCGGGAGTACACAGACGTTCGGTCCGACGGGCCGAACGTCACGCGCTACGAGCGCGATTTCACCGATGTCTCGATCACCATCACCGACGACGGGTTCACGGTGTCGGTCGCCCGGCCGGAGCGAGACGCGGAGGATCGCCTGGCATCGTTCTGGTCGGCGATGAAAGAGGAATCGTGATGGAACCGCTCGTCGCTCTGGTCGTCGTCGTCAAACTCGTCGCGCTCGTCCTCGGTGGCGTGGTCTCCGTGCTGGCGTACCGGGCCTACAGACGGACACGGATCGCCGGCCTCCAGTACTTCTCGGTGGGACTGCTCGTCATCACCCTCGGCACGGTTCTGGTCGGTGTCTTCCACCACTTCCTCGGCGTCCCGACTACGATGGGAATGCTCCTCGAAAGCGTGATCGTCTGTGCCGGGTTCGGTGTCATGATCGTCGGACTGTATGAAGGGTGACTCAGAAACGAAGTCCAGTTTCCCACGTTCTGGGAACTCCCCATTGGTCTTTATCGGTCTCCCTCGGAGGGCGTTGCATGACCGACGCTTTGCCCTCCGTTAGCCGCTCCGCATCCGGCGCGACCACAGTCGGTGGTACCGGGAACCGATGAAATCGGGACTGTCGTCTCGATACGCGGACGTTCTCGCCTCGCGAAGCAAGCTGGTGATCGCGCTCTTGCTCGTCCTTACCGCCGTCGTCGGTGCGGGCGCGATCGTCGGCACGACCGGCCAGGGATCGATCGGCCAGGCCGCGATCGACTCACCCGAACAGGCCGCACTCGACCGGATCGACGCGACTTACGACACGGACGAGGCGGTGGTCGCACAGGTCGTCGTCAGGGACGAAGGTGGCGACGTCCTCACCCGCGACTCACTGCTCGAAAGTCTGCGACTCCAGCAGGAACTCCGCACGAACGCGTCGATCAACGCGACGCTCCAGAACGGAACCGGTGTGGTCGGCATCGAGAACGCCGTCGCGACCGCCGCATTCGCCCAGAACGCCAGCGAGCGCACCAACGCACCGAACACCAACGCGTCGGGTGCCAACGAATCGAGCGCCGACGCGTCGAATGCCAGCGCTGGCGCGGATTCGGGCGCGAGCAACGCCACCACCGCAGCGGCGGCGGGCGGGACCGGCCAGCCGCGGGCTCCGACGCTCGACCAGCAGATCGCGGCGCTCGAATCGCGCTCCGACGAGCAGGTTGAGGCGCTGCTCGGTCGGCTTCTCGACTCGAACGCGACCGCTCCGGGCGGCGATCCAACCCAGTTCCTGCCCTCGGACTACGAGCCGGGGACGACGCAGGCCGACGCGCGGAGCACGCTCGTCTTCCAGCAGAACCCGGAGACATCGGGAACGACCGAGGGAGCGGTCTACGACGCCCAGGTGGCGATCGAGTCGCGGGTCGAGGCGCGCTTTGCCGACGCGTTCGTCTTCGGGCCGGGTATCATCGACGCGGAGACCTCCCAGGCCATCGGCGACACGTTCACGATCATCACGCCCGTCGCGCTCGTGCTCCTGTTGACCGTTCTCACGATCGCCTACCGTGACGTGGTGGATGTCCTCGTGAGCCTCTTCGGGGTCGCCGTCGTGCTGGTCTGGTACGCCGGCATTCAGGGCTGGCTCGGCATCGCGATGAACTCGATCCTGATCGCCGTTCCCTTCCTGCTCATCGGCCTGAGCATCGACTACTCGCTGCACGTCATCATGCGCTACCGCGAGGCGCGCGAGGGGGTGCTCGACACCGATGACGGGAGTGCAGCGCGGCGAGATCCCATCACAGCGATGCGTCTCGGGATCGGCGGCGTCGTGCTCGCGCTGGCTACCGCAGCGTTCTCGACGGCTGTCGGTTTCCTCTCGAACTACGTCAGCCCGCTTGGCTCGATTCAGGACTTCGCCGTCCTGAGCGGTGTCGGCATCGTCGCCATCTTCCTCGTCTTCGCGGCGCTCGTGCCGGCGGTCAAACTCGAACTCGAACGCTTCTTCGATCGGCGCGGCCGCGACCGCGAGAAGAGCGCCTTCGGCGTCGGCTCGGGGCTGGTCAACCGTGCTCTCGCTGGGAGCGCCACGCTCGCACGGCGTGCCCCCGTCGTCGTCATCGCCGTCGCGCTGGTGCTCGCCGCCGGTGGCGCGTACGGTGGGACGACCATCGACACGGAGTTCAATCAGGCCGATTTCCTCCCTCAGGATGCCCCGGAATGGATGGACTCGCTCCCGGATCCCTTCGCGCCCGGCGACTACGAGGTGAGTCAAAATCTCAATTACCTGAGCGAGAACTTCCAGCAGCGCGGGCAGGGATCGACGGGACAGGTGCTGATACGCGGGGACGTGACGGCACCGGCGCTCCTCACCGCGGCCGAGAACGTGACCCGGACGACCGAGGGCGGCACGATCGTCGTCGATCCCGACGGACGGGCCGCCATCGAAAGCCCAGCGTCCGTGCTTCGAACCGTTGCCGCCGAGAACGAGACGGTCGCCGGCGCGATCGAGACGCGCGATACGGACGGCGACGGACTCCCCGACAGGAACGTCGCGGCGGTCTACGACCGACTGTTCGACGCCGCCCCCGATCGGGCGTCGTCAGTGCTGTATCGTGCGGAGAACGGTTCGTATGCGTCCGCTCGTCTCACCGTTGGTGTCCAGGGGAACGCCTCCTCCCAGTCGGTCGCGGGCGACGTTCGCGACGTTGCCGCGTCGATCGAGGCGAACGCGCCGGTGCGGGCCATCGCGACGGGCGGGCCGGTCATCACCGGCGTCGTTCAGACCGCGCTCCTCGAAACGCTCATCGAGGGGTTCGCCATCACGCTCGGCGTCATTCTCGCGCTCCTCGTCGGACTGTACTGGTGGCGACACCGTGCGCCGGGGTTGGGCGTCGTGACGCTCGCTCCCGTCGTCGTCGCGCTCGCGTGGCTGCTCGGCACGATGGCGGCGCTCGGCCTGCCCTTCAACAGCGAGACCGCCGTCGTCACGAGCCTCGCGATCGGTCTCGGGGTGGACTACAGCATCCATCTCGGCGAGCGCTTCGTCGACGAACGGAGCCGTCACGACTCGCTCGCGGACGCGCTGTCGGCGGCGCTCACGGGAACAGGTGGGGCGCTGCTCGGGAGTGCGGTGACGACCGCCGCTGGGTTCGGTGTGCTCGCGCTGGCGCTGTCGCCACCGCTCCGACGGTTCGGCATCGTGACCGGGCTGAGCATCGTCTACGCGTTCGTGGCGTGCGTGACGGTGCTTCCCGCGCTGCTCGTGCTCCGGGAGCGGTTGGTCGCACGCCTGGCGTAGATCGCGCGACACTGCCCGGATGGATTCCCCCGTCTGACGCGGCCGTTCGACCCCGCCCGGAATCCTTTTGCGTCGCACGCGCGTACCTCGATTCACTATGAGCATGGGTTCGGATATGTATCGCCAGCAGATCCTCGATCACTACAAGAACCCGCGCAACTACGGCGACCTCGACGATCCCACCTTCAGTCACGTCGGCGAGAACCCGATGTGTGGCGACGAAATCAAGGTCGACGTCAACCTCGCCGACGACGGCGAAACCATCGAGTACGCCGCCTTCTCGGGTGAGGGCTGTGCGATCAGTCAGGCAAGCGCGAGCATGCTGACCGACGAGCTTCAGGGGATGACGCTCGACGAACTCGACGAGCTCGACCGCGACGACGTGATCGATCTCCTCGGGGTGGACATCAGCCCGATGCGGGTGAAATGCGCGGTGCTCGTCGAGATGGTGGCCCAGGACGGTGCGGCGATCTATCAGGGCGAAAAGACCTCGATCGAGAAGACCACGACCGAATAGCGGTTTTTGCTGTGGCTGTGGTGCGGCGGCGGTGCCTGGCGTCCTGCGTTCGCGGAGCGAACGCAGGGCTCAGGCGAGCACTGCTCGCCTGGTGGATGAAGGGCGAGCGGCGCGAACGAACGGAGTGAGTGAGCACGCGAGGGCTTCGGCGGTGCTGTGCGGTGGCGGAAGTGCTAGGAGTCGTACCGTGAGCGACCGCAGGGAGCGAGCGGGCCGACGACCGACCAACGGGAGGGAGGAGGCTTTTGGTCCAGATTTTGCCAGCGAACGAGCGAAGCGAGTGAGCGCAGCAAAAGGTGGGTGTCTACTCGGGCTTCAACCCCTCCTCCTCGACGCGCATCACGGCCTCGCCGTCGGCGAGGTTTGGAGCGTCGACGAGCCGGACGATCCGTTTGGTGCCCTTCGACTTCCGGAGGTACATCCGGAACGTCGACTTGTGGCCGAGGATGTTCCCGCCGATGGGCTGTGTCGGGTCGCCGAAATAGGAATCGGGGTTCGAGGCGACCTGGTTCGTCACGACGGTGGCGGCGTTGTAGAGGTTGCCGACCTTGTCGATGTCGTGGAGATGTTTGTTGAGCTTCTGCTGGCGGGAGGCGAGCTCGCCCCGACCGACGTACTCCGCGCGGAAGTGGGCGGTGAGCGAGTCGATACAGACCAGCCGGACGGGCCACTCCGAGTCTTCGTGTTCGCTCGCGATGTCTTGGGCCTTCTGCGCGAGGAGGATCTGGTGGTTGGAGTTGAACGCCTTCGCGACGTGGATGTTGTCGAGTACGGACTCGATCAGTTGATCCATCGCGTCCTCGCTTTCGGGACCGCCCTCGATCTCGCGAGCCTCCAGCGCGGCGGCGATCGCCTCGTCGGGGAGCCCACGGACCATCTGGGCGATGCGCTCGGGACGGAACGTGTCCTCGCTGTCGATGAAGATCGCGCTACCCTCGAGGCCGCCGTACTCCTTGGGGAGCTGGACGTTGACCGAGAGTTGGTGGGTGACCTGGGACTTGCCCGCGCCGAACTCGCCGTACACTTCGGTGATCGACTGGGTTTCGACCCCGCCGCCGAGAAGGTCGTCGACCTCGTCGACCTGCCAGCTGAGCTTGCCGATCTCGTTGCGGCGTTCGAGGACGTTGGCACCGGTCTCGAACCCGCCGATGTCGGCGGCGTCGCGTGCGGCGTTGATGATGTCTGCTGCCGTGCTCTCGCCGATGTCGGCGGTGTTCGAGAGTTCGCCCGGGCTCGCGACCGCGATGCCCTGATACGAGTCGAAGCCGGATTCGGTGAGCTTGTCCGCGGTTGCCGGCCCGACGCCGGGCAGGCTCTCGAGATCCTCGGTTGTCGCCATACCTCCGGGTTGTGCGGCTCCCCTGATAAAGCCTCGTTAACAGCTCAGTGTAAGTGAAACCTGTCGGCATCGAGGTGTTGTCTTCTCCTGTTCGTCCGATTTGCGTTGCATCAACTTGGGGCGGCTACTCCCACGGATGTCGCCCACTGTCGGGCCAGAGCGGATACCAGTAATCTTTGTCCGACTCGATGTCGAGTTCACCGTCGAGCACCGATTCGAGCTTGAACTCCACGGTCGAGTCGCGCTCGCTGCTCGACCGCGGTGCGAAGGGGTAGTACGCGCCGCGCCGGAAGGAGTAGACCCAGTAGATCGGGCCGTCCTCGTCCTCGAAGCCGAACAGCGCGGCGAGCAGTCGTGAGCCGTACCCGCGCTCGATCAGCGTGTCGGCGGCGAAGTGAACGCTCGTCACCAGGTCCTCGAAGTCCCGATCCGCGAGGACGACCCACTCGTACCCATGAGAGTCGTCGACGAAGCGGGCCTCAGTGCCGGTCTCGACTTCGCCTGCTTCGAGGATCGCCTCGACTTCCTCCACGGCGTCCGCGAAGTCCGTACTGTCGACGCCCGAAAAGCAGAGTGCGGCCACTCCCGCGGGATCGTAGCCGAGATCGGCCTCCATCGTGAGGTAGGCGGTGCTCATCCCGAAGAGGTCCTCGGGGTCGGCGTCGCGGGTCGCGTCCGCCTCCGCGCTCATCCCGAGCGCCGACCGGAGTCCGTCGAAGATGCCCATATCGGGGGTTACGGCGCTGGGAATAAAAACCCGAACCGATCCGGCTCGAACGTCTCCACTATCTCTCGCGGAAGCTCGCGTAGCGAACGGGTTGTGCGGTCACAGTGTGGTTGCAGTGCGGTTGGCGCACGGCTGCGCGCCGCCTGTCGGCGCGCAACTCTCGTGCGAGGGATGACTGAGGGAGCGAACGGAGTGAACGACTGAAAGAGTCGGTTGGGGAGGCGTGTGGCTTGCGGTTCTCATTTGAGTCGGCATCAGTGCGGTCTCGACAGCGGCAGACCGTCGACCACGACTCCTTCGAAAGCCCCCGGCGGCTCGGCTTCCGGGCCTCGCTGTGCTCCGCGCCTCGATCACTCCGTTCGCTCACGAAGACGCCGAGCCGCCGGCCCCTTTCAGTCCCGGAAGACGCGGCGCGTCTTCCGACCCTCACGGTGGCGAAGCCGCCGCTCAGTCCCACCCGTAGCGGTTGCTCGAGGGTCGTCGATCGGTGTAACTCGCAAAAATTCAGTACGCGATCAGGCCGTTTCGAGTTCGCTCTGCATGTCTTTCAGCCGTTCGACGCGCTGTTCGGTCGAAGGGTGTGTCGAGAGCAGCTTTCCGATCGCGCCGCTCTTGATCGGGATGATGAAGAACGCGTTCATGTCGGCCTGGTCGCGGAGATCCCGATCCGGGACGCGATCCATCTGGCCGTCGATCTTCACGAGCGCTGACGCGAGCGCCGATGGCCGGCCGGTGATGATCGCTCCACCCCTATCGGCGGCGTACTCCCGGTAGCGCGAGAGCACACGCACGAGCAGGAACGAGACGATCCCGACCACGAGCGAGACGAGGATCGCGACGATGACCGGTGCGCCACCGCCCTCGCGGTCGCCGCTGAACAGCCAGCCCCACCGCACGATCATGAACGCGAGCGTCGAGAGGAACGTGGCGATCGTCATCACCATCACGTCGCGGTTCTTGACGTGGGTGAGTTCGTGCGCCATCACGCCCTCTAACTCCTCTTGGTTCAGTGTGTCCATGATCCCCTGCGTGACGCAGACGGTCGCGCTCGACTGCGAGCGGCCGGTCGCGAAGGCGTTCGGCGTCCGGCTGTCGGCGACCGCCACCGTGGGCTTCGGGAGGTCGGCCTGCTGGGCGAGCCGCCCGACCATCGCGTGGAGCTCGGGATACTCCTCCTCACTGACCTCGTGTGCGCCCATGCTGTAGAGCGCGATCTTGTCGCTGAAGAAGAACTGTCCGACCATGAACAACCCCATCACGAGAACCATCACGCCGAGGTTCGTATACACCGACAGCACGCCGATGAAGACGACGTAGAGCGCGAGCAGCAGGAGCATCGTCAGGCCCATCCTCGCCTGAAGGCCCCAGTCGGTCTTCCATTCCATATGGGCCTTACTAAGCGTTCAGGTCATAAATCTTCGTCGCTCCGTGCCACGGATTCCCGAGTCCCGCCATACCGACTCCGCGTTCGCCACCGGACGAGTCACGCCGCTTAACCCGCTGAGGGACGTTCCTCGTTCAATGAGCGAGTCGCGGCAGTTCTGTCCTCGGTGTGGCGACCCCGTCGAGTCGACGGTCGCCGCGGCCGACGGACGCGCACCGATCTGTGAGGACTGCTTCTTCGAGGACTTCGATCTCGTCGACGCGCCCGATCGGATCGAGGTTCTCGTGTGTGCGACCTGTGGAGCGGTCCGACGCGGCAAGCGCTGGGTCGACGTCGAGGCGCGCGATTACACCGACGTCGCGATCGACGAGGTGGCCGAGGCGCTGACGATCCACGTCGACGCCGAGGCGTTCGAGTGGCGGGTCGAGCCCGAACAGGTCGACGAGACCACCGTCAGGATGCACTGTCTCCTCTCGGCGAGCGTCCACGACCGCCCGATACAGACCGAACTCACGATCCCTGTCAAAATCTCGCGGGGCACCTGCACCCGGTGTGGTCGGATCGCGGGCGATTACTACGCGAGCACGGTCCAGGTTCGCGCCCGCGGACGCACCCCGACCGACCACGAGGTCGAGCAATCGATCGCCATCATCACCGAGTACGTCGACGAGCGTGAGGCCGACGGCGACCGCGACGCGTTCGTGACCGAACTCGACGAGACTGCCGATGGTGTCGACGCCAAACTCTCGACCACCCAGATCGGCCGGGCGGTCGCCGAGCGGATCGTTCGCCAGCTTGGCGGCACCGTCGACGAATCCGCGACGCTCGTGACCGAGGACGAGGACGGCGACGAGGTGTACCGCGTGACCTACGCCGTCCACCTTCCGGAGTTCACGCCGGGTGACGTCATCGATCCCGACGACGACGATCCGCTGCTCGTCCGGAGCGTCCAGGGGAACTTGAAGGGGGTCCACATCACGACCGGCGAACCCTACGAGGCGGCCTTCGAGGACGGCGAGGCACCCGACGCCCGCCGGCTCGGGGACCACGGGGACGCCGACGAAACCACGCTGGTCGCGATCGAGGACGATCACGCCGTCCAGGTGCTCGATCCCGAGACCTACGCGGCAAAGACGATCCCACGGCCCGACTACCTCGATTCCGACGCCGACAGGGTACGAGTACTCAAGAGCCGCGCCGGTCTCCACGTCCTGCCGGACATCGACGCCAGCGAAACCGACTAATTCCCGGGTTCACAACGACCGATATGACTCGCCAGCAGTGGTTCGCGCTGCTCCTCGTGGTGTTGATGATCTCTTCGACGTTCGTGTCCGTGATCGGGACCTTCCTCTGAGCGCCACCCCTGTCTTCGGCACCGGTTGCTGTCGCCTGCTTGAGTGCCTTCACCGACGGTTGCCGACGTGAACCGACGGACGACGATCCGACGAGTCGTGATCGGTCTTTCGGTGTCCTCTCCCGCGGGAAGCTTCCTTCATCGACTTTTTATCCGCGCCTCCGATCGTGATTGGCATGCCGCTCGAAAGTATTGCCGCGGGCCCGTGGTCGTTGCTGCCCGCGCTCCTCGCTATCGTGATCGCGTGGTACACCCGCGACGCGCTCATCGGCCTGTTCGTCGGCATCGCCGGCGGGGCCGTCGTCTACGGTGCCTTCCGTCCCGGAGTGGTTGGGGTCCCGGACGGTCTCGTCGGGGAACTTCCCGGCACCGTTCTCGGCGGACTGCTCGGTCCGACGGTGATTCCCGAACTGATCGCCACGTCGCCGCTGTTCGCCGACCCCTGGTACGTCAAGAACGTCCTGCTCGCACTCTTCGCGATCGGCGGGCTGATGGGGCTGATGATCCGCGCCGGCGCGATCCGCGGCGTGCTGGAGGCGCTCGCCAGCCGGGTCGACTCGCCCGCTGACGCCGAGAAAGCCTCCTTCCTCGCGGGGATCATCATCCACATCGACGACTACTTCAACTGCTTGGTGGTCGGCTCGATGATGCGCCCCCTCACTGACGAGTACGATGTCTCGCGCGCGAAACTCGCGTACTACGTCGACAGCGCGGGCAGTCCGGCCGCCCGCCTCGCGTTCTACTCGACGTGGGGGGTCGCGCTGGTGGGGTTCATCGGCGCCGGAATCACCGCCGCGGCCCAACAGGACGTCCTCCCGTCGGGGATGTCGAACTACGTCACCCAGTCGGGCGACGGGCTCCAGGCCGCCACCGACGCGGTCTGGCCGCTGTTTTTCAACAGCATTGGCTTCGCCTTCTACTCGTGGACCGCGCTCCTCATCGCCGCCCTCGTCGCGTGGCAGGTCATCCCCAATGTCTTCGGGATGGGACGCGAGGAGGAGCGCGCCCGCAACGGCGGTGGTGTCGTGGGACCCGACGACGACCCACTCGTCTCCGACGAGATGGCGAACTACGAGATGTACGAGGGCGCGACGCCCGACTGGCGTAACTTCGCGATCCCGGTCGCGGTGATCGTCGGCGTCGGCCTCATGGCGATGTTCTGGCGCGCTTCCCCCGTCGTGAACGCGCCGCAGATATCGACGGTGTTTGCGGCGTTCGGCTACGAGTTGATCGTCCCCGCTGGCGGGCCGTGGTCGTTCAACATCGGCGGGATCCGGCTCGGTCTCGCCGCGCTCACGGGACTGATCGTCGGCTTTCTGCTCTTTCGGGCGCGCGGTGACATTCCCTCGAACGCCGACGCGACCGACGCGATGGTCAACGGGTTCAAGGGTATCTTCCTCGCAGCCGCGATCCTCACGCTCGCCATCACGATCCAGAACACCGTCTCGACCCTCGGGATCTCCGATTTCGTTACCGACTGGTTCCGCGGCGTGCCGGTCGGACTCATTCCGGTGCTCGTCTTTCTCGTGACGGGGTTCGTCAGCTTCTCCGACGGGAGCTCGTGGGCGACCTACGGCATCATGTTCCCCATCGCGATTCCGGTGGCGTTTTCGACCGGCGCGAACCTCCCCCTCGTGCTCGGTGCGGTGCTCTCGGGGGGTATCTTCGGCGATCACTGCTCGCCGATCTCCGACACCACGGTGCTCTCTTCGTCGACCAGCGGTGCGGATCACATGGTCCACGTCCGGACGCAGATCCCCTACGCGCTCATGTGTGCGGGGGTCGCTGGCACGCTCTTTCTCGTGCTCGGCTTCGTGGTTCCAGGGGGATTCTCGCTCATCCCGTACTGATTCCTCGGGTGCTTCGCCCGATTCCGTTCCTCAGTCCGATCCCCAGACGTCGGCGAGTGGGTGGTCGTCGGGATCGGTCCGTGAGCTTCGCGTCCGCCGATTCGTGGCGGCGGTACCGACACTGCCACCGTCGCCGCCGGCAGCGTCGGGATCGAACTCTGGTAGTTCCGAACGGCTCATCCGATCGACCTGAGCGGCGAACCAGTCGGGCATCGCGCCGCGCGAGCGATCGAACAGGTCGAGCAGGCTCGCGTCCGCGAGATACGTCGCGCCGTGATCGTCGGGCGCGCGCACGACTCGACCGCACGCCTGGATCACGGTCTTGAGCGCCGTTCGGTAGTACCAGCCCCACTGGCCCTCCTCCAGCCGCCGCGCGACCCGCGAATCACGAGTGTTCGGATACGGGGCCTTGCAGAGCACCTGCCATCGGGCGAGATCCCCCTCCAGATCGAGCGCCTCCTCCATTTTCACCGATACAAATAGTTCGGGATCGTCGGTCGCGAGCCACGTCTCCAGCGCCTCGTCCCGGTTCTCGCGGTCGTGCGTACGGATCCGCTCGCCGACGCCGAACTCCCGCAGACGATCCACGAGACGCTCCGCGATGGCGTAGGAGTGGGCGTGGACGATCCCCTTTTCCTCGGCGTGACGGGTCATGAGCTGGACGATCAGGCGCGCGATCTTCGGGAGGGTCTCGTCGCGGTGCTCGTAGGTCATCTTTCCCTGCGTCACGTCGTACAGTGGTCGATTCTCGACTGGAAATGTATGGGAGACGTCGACCAGCGCCGCGTCGTCGGGATCGAGCCCGACGCCACGACAGAACCCCTCTTTGTCGAGAATGGTCGCCGACAGCAGCGCGAAGTTGTTGGCGCGGTCCCAGACCGTATGCTGGAGGTAGCGTTCGGGGTTGAGCGGCTTGATCGTCACCGTTCCACCCTCACCGCCCGGCTGATCGACGATCCACGTGCTCGCACTCCCCGGGTCCCGGTAGTCCGAGACGAACCAGTCGAGGTTCGAGATGAGTTCTTGCAGTCGGTCGCGCTCGGTGACTTCCGCGATCGTGAGTTCGTCGGCTCCCACGAGCGTGTCCTTCCGGCGACCGCAGACGCCCGAGAGACGGTCGGCGAAGCGGGCTGCGGCCTCAGCGCCGTCGATGTCGGGGATCGAAAGCTCGTCCCACACCGGTACCGTGTCGGGCCGGAGGTCGATGGTGGCGTACATCTCGGCCCACTCGGCGAGTCCGTGAGCCTCGTCGATCACCGCCACGTCGCGCTGGCCGAAGGCCTCGGAGCCCGCGGTCTGCATGAAGTAGGCGAGCGTCATCGCCGCGATCGAACGGTTCGAGGCGATCGCCCGATCAGAGAAGTACGGACAGCGGTGTCTGATCGAACAGTCGAAGCCTGTCTCGCGCGCACACGGCGCACGATCCACCGGGGTGTCGGTTTCGCCAGCGACCAGACACGTGTAGTTGCGCTTGCCGCGGATGACCTGGAGATCAGAGAGGAGGGGATCGGCCGCCACGTCGTCGAGCTGGGAGACTTGCGGGGTGGTGTAGTACGCGCCGACCGGTTCGGCAGGTGCGGCCTCGTCGGCCCGCACCGCACACCCCGCGATCGCCCGTGCGAGCAGCGACTTCCCCGAACCTGTGGGCGCGCGCACCAGCACGACGTCGTTGCCCGCCGCGAACGCCTCGCGGATCTCGTGGAGGGCTGCCTGCTGGTTCCCCCGGTAGGATGGCGCGGGAAACTCGCTCTCGATCCGGGCGGGGTTCACGTTCGGAAAATCGCCGCCCGGAAGGTAAATCCTCCGGGCTACTCGTCGATCGTGTGCTCGTACCCGTCGAGCGCCGCGACGTCCCTCGCCCGCGCGTCCTCGGGGAGTTCCTCGATACAGTCATAACAGAGGAGATGCTCGGAGCCGTCTTCGAATTCGAGGGTCAGCCCCTCGCTCGCGTCACCGCCAAACGTCCAGAGGTTCGCGATCCCGCCCGCGATCTGCACCGCACGCCCACAGCCGTCACACGGCTCGGTAGTCATGTATTGTCGGTGGGTACGCCCAGAGAAAGCCCTTTCTCTGACTCCTGGCGGCCGAAGCATTCGCTACCGGTCGAGCGTCGCGATTACTGTCGATCGGGTCGGTGATGAGCGCTAATTTGTCCGAACCGAACTCCGATACAAATGAGAACCGCAAGCCACACCCTCCCCAGCCGATTCGCTCACTCGCTTCGCTCGTTCGCTCATCCCTCGCGCGAGTCGGGCGTCTTCGACGCCCTCCCGCGCGCCACCGCACCGAAACCGAGTGACAGTCCGACCAATAACGCCCGGATCTACCGGCGAGCGTGGACTTATACTCCGCCGGCCCCTCCCTCGCGTATGCGCGTGTTGGTGACCGGCGCGACGGGGTTCGTCGGAAGTCGCCTCGTCCCGGCGCTGATCGAGGCGGGCCACGACGTCAGAGTGCTCACCCGCGACGCCGACGGGTACGACGGGCCGGCCGGCGAGGTGTGCGAGGGCGACATCCTCGATGCCGGCACGTTCGAACACGCTCTGGAAGGGATCGACGCCGCGTACTACCTCATCCACTCGATGGAGTCCGGGACCGACTTCGCGGCGCGAGATCGCCGAGCGGCCCACAACTTCCAGCGCGCGGCGAGCGAGGCGGGTATCGATCGGGTGCTCTACCTCGGTGGGCTGGGCGAAACCCGCCAGGGCCTCTCCGAGCACCTGATGTCCCGCCGCGAGGTCGAGACCATCCTCGCCGACGGCAGCTACGACCTCACCACGCTCCGGGCTGCGATCATCGTGGGCGAGGGCTCGTCGAGCTTCGCGATGGTCGAACAGCTCGTCCACCGGCTTCCAGTGATGATCACGCCGAAGTGGGTCCGTACCGAGTGCCAGCCCATCGCGATCGCGGACGTGATCGCCTATCTCGTGGGCTGTCTCGACGTCCCCGAAACCGCGGGTGACACCTTCGAGATCGGCGGTCCCGAGGTGCTGACCTACCGCGAACTCCTCGAACGCACCGCCGGGATCGCCGATCGGTCGCTGTTCATCCTTCCCGTGCCGGTGCTCTCGCCGAAGCTCTCGGCGTACTGGGTTGATCTCGTCACCGACATCCCGAAGGCGGTCGCCCACCCGCTGATCCTTGGGCTCAAGAACACCGTCGTGGTCGACGACACGCGGATCGAGGAGCTGGTGCCGATCGAGCGCACCGACTTCACGACTGCTGTCGAACGGGCACTCGGCCAGCAAACGGAGCCTGACTCGGCCGAACGCGCCGAGCGGGCACAGATCGAACCCGAGCGATGAGTCGGCCCACCGACTTCGGCGAGACGTGGACCTACGAGAGCATCGTCGGCGCGCTTCCGGGCATCGAAGTTTCGACCACGCTCGCGCTCGCGATCCAGCTCGGTGTGTTCGAGGCGGGTGTGGTCGTCCTCGCGTGGTTCTACGACCTCTGGGATCTCGTGTTCGTCGGCAGCGCCGCGGTGTTCGTCGCCGGCATCGGCTCCATCGAAATGGTGCGAGTCGCACGGCGCATCCGATCGGTCGACCTGCCCGACGCCTACCGCCGCCTCGTGTTCGGCTCGAACATGGACGTCCTCCTCGCGGTGCTCGCGTTCTGTGCGATGTTGACTTACCTGTTCGTGCCGAACCCCGCCAGCGACCGCGCCCCGCTGCTCGATCGATTGTTGGGCCCCGATCCGCCCGTCCTCGTGGTCTACTTCCTCCTCCTCGTGCTCTGGGACGTCTGTTATCGTATCGGAACGGGCTGGTGGGCGACCGTGACTGCGCTCTGGCGTTCGTACCGCTACCGGTTCGACGCCGACACCGCACACACCTTCTTCTGGGCCGACGTCGAGACGATCGCGTTCGGCGTCATTCAACTCTTACTCGTCCCGTTCGTGCTCGACTATCCGGTGCTTCTCGCGGTGCTCCTCGCTCACGTCTCGGCGGTGCTCGTGGTCACGAGCGCATCGCTCTGGTTGTTACACACGAAACGGAGGGCGGTGGAGGACGCTACCGCGACTTGATCTCGCGGAACTGCGCGAGCAGATCGTCCGCATCCGCATCGCCGACATCGTACTCGACGTCGCCTTCGTACTGGGTCCGCTCGTCGTCGTCAGCGGCGTTCGCGCCCACTTCGCTCGTCTTCTCCTCGCGGCGTTGGTGTTCGGCCGCGTCATAGGCACCCATTGACATGGTAGATACACTCGTCGTTCGTCCCTCATGATTATCAATGTATCGCTGCTGGAACTGACAGTCGACGGGTGGGGACCGACACCGCTAACCGCCCGGCCCGCGAACCACACACGTGGCTGGTCCCCTTCGGTTCCGGCGCTCACGCGAGCGGTGGGACGCCTCTCGCGTGCGACGCGATCTCCACGCGCCGCTCGACGAGACCTTCGGCGCGACGCTCTCCTCGGCGTGGTACAAACCACCCGGCGGCTACACCGCCTGCCGCCTCGAAATGAAAAACGGCGACCGCGCGCTGTTCGTCTGGGACGAGAACGCCTACTGGCTCGGCAACACGAAAACTCCGGAAGCGCTGTGGCGCACCGAGAAGTACACCTTCGAGGAGGTGCCCTATCCCGTGGCGCGGTGGGCCCAGCGCGAACTTCTCGCCGAACTCGACATGACCGATCCGTGGCTCGCGGCGTACGAACACGTCGCGTGGTTCTTCCTGCCGATCCTCTTCTCGAAAGACGGCCGGGCGAGCTCGCGAGCCTTCTTCGCCGACCACGCCGCGGGCTTTCCGGACGCTAACGCCGAGGACGCACTCGGATTCTACGAGCGATTCCTTTCTTCGGGCGTGTTCGACGATCACCGCTACACCATGGCGGCGAAGCTCGGCACCAGCGAGCACGTCGATCGGACGCGAATGAGCGCGACGATGGGCGAGTTCAACGCCGCGAAACTCCTCACCGACGCCGGCTACGCTCCCACACCGGAGATCGAACTCGACTCGGGCTACGCCCTGGATTTCCGCGTGACGACCGACCGCGGCCCCGTTCTGGTCGAGGTCACGCGCCCCGGACGGCCCGCCGGGCGATCCGCGGGCACGCCGGCGGCCGCGATCCGCCAAACTGGTGCGGCGAAGACCGACGACCAGCTCGCCGCCCATCCCGACGCCGTCCTCTTCGTCGACTGTTCGTCGTTTCACGACGACGAGTGGGCTGCACTCGCGGGCGAACGTCCCGACGCCGGCCATCGGCCGGCGGTCGTCTTCCGTGCGCGGCCCGATGGCTCGGTTGCGGGTTACGAGAAAGGGTCGGTCCCGCTCGCACTCGACGACGTTCTCGGGAAGTAGCGGGAGAGCCGTTTTCGATCGTTAAAGTGACACCTGATCGTGGCCGGACTCGCCGGGCGCGGTCGGATCGCGGTCGGAGTACCCCTTCCGGCCGATCGCCGCATCGCCGACTGCGCTGTAGGCCACGAGCCGCGCGGCCTCCGCCGATTCCACGGTGTCGGATCCGATCCGCCCCAGCGCATCGCCAAACGTCTCGGTGCCGTTCGGGAGCGAGAGTTCGATTCCGCCGTAGGCGTCGATCAGCTCGTCGGTCGTCGCGGGATAGCTGTGGGCGTCGAGCCGGTCCTCCACTTCGATCATGCACTGCATGCTCGTTGCGGGGTGTGTGAACATCATAAACGTTCCCTACAATCTCTTGGGTCGGATATTCATTGATTAAGGACCTTGGACTCGCCCGGAAGAGGCTTGTCGCCGGCGGTGCACGTCCCCGGCATGCCGCCCGTCGCCGACCTCCACGTTCACACGACGAACTCCGACGGGACGATGAGTCTCCACGAGGTCCCCCACGCGGCCCGCACGGCCGGCGTCGAGATCGTCGCCATCACCGATCACGAGCGCCTCCACGACGATCTCGACACCCCGACCGACGACCTCGATGGCGTGCCCGTGATCCACGGGATCGAACTCCGGGTCGAGACCGACGCGGGCCAGGTCGATCTGCTGGGCTACGGCGTCGAGCCGACGCCCGAACTTGCCCGCGAGATCGACCGGCTCCAGGCCGACCGGGTCGAACGCGGCCACGCGATCGTCGACTGTGCCGAGGACCGTCTTGATACTGAGCTCCCGCTCGAACCCGCCGCGGGCATCGGCCGACCCGACATCGCGCGCGCGATCGCCGACGTTACCGAGTACGACTATCAGGGAGCTTTCGAGGAGGTGATCGGTCGCGGCTGTCCGTGTTTCGTCGCCCGGAACCTCCCGGATTTCGAGCGTGGGGCCGCCCTCCTCGCCGAGACGTGTGGTCTCGTCTCGCTCGCTCACCCGCTGCGCTACGGTGATCCCGAGACCGCGCTCGAACTTACGGGCTCGGCGTACGTCGACGGCGTCGAGCGCCACTACGAGTACGGTCGGTCGGTGGATCCGACGCCGGTCGACCGCGCGATCGAACGCCACGATCTCGTTCCAACCGGTGGAAGCGACGCCCACGACGACGTACTCGGGCGTGCGGGGCTCGACCGCGAGGGGTTCGATCGCGTCGCCAAACGTCTCCCCTAACGGAGGATTGAACCTTCGTCGGCTCCGAGGGGCAGGTGATGCAGTGTCACTACTGCGAGACCGAAGCCGCCGTCGCCGTCGAGAAGAACGCTCTGAAGGTCGGTCTCTGCCGAACACACCTCCGCGAGCGACTCCAGGAGCTCGCCGACGACGACGCGCTCGCCGGGATCGAAGACGAACTCGACATCGATCGATCCTGACGGTACTCGCCGTCTGCTCTCTGCCACCCCGCAGTCGACGACACGGGGGACACCGTCGGTCTTCGTCCGTCCGAGCGCCTATCACGCCGTGGCCCTTCGTGCCGAGCGATGCCCGTCGACGAAACCGACCTCGACTGGAGCCCGATCGGCCCCGACGACACCGACTTCCGGCGCAAACAGCTCGGCGACGCCGACGGTGGCGACCAGTTGGGCTGTAGCCTCTACGAACTCCCCGCCGGCGAGCGCTCGTGGCCGTACCACTACCACACGAAAAACGAAGAGGCGGTGTACGTCCTCGCTGGTGCTGGAATCCTGCGCCTCGACGACGAGGAGTACTCGCTGTCGGCCGGCACGTACGTCGCGCTTCCGACCGGCGAGGAACACGCCCACCGGATCGTGAACGACGGCGACGAGACGCTCCGCTACCTCGTGCTGTCGACGATGGACGAGCCCGACGTGGTGGGCTATCCCGACGCGGGTGCGGTCGGGGTGTACGCCGGCTCGCCGCCCGGTGGCGACGAGGACGACCGTGTGCTCTCGGGGTTCTTCGATCCCGAGGATCGGCTCGACTTCTGGTCCGACGTGGCCGATGCGGGATCGACGACGGTGGCGGAGTCGAGCGATGCGTCCGAAAACTGACGCAGGTGGCTTGCAACTGACGGCAGCAAGTATAGCCCGTCATCGCTCGTGGTAGCAATCGCCATGTTGGGGGATACCTCTGAAATCGATTCGGGGATGGACGTACTGGACAGCAACGGCGACGAGGTCGGAACGGTCGCCTCAGTGGACGACGACACGGCCTACGTCGACCTCGATCCGAGCCTGACCGACGAGGTGAAGTCGAGCCTCGGGTTCGGCGACACCGACGACGACACCTACGCGCTCCGCGACGAGATGGTCGACACCGTCAACGACGACGGCGTCCACCTCCACGGCGACCACTGATCGGCGTCGTCAATTCGGCGCTATCGCCAGCGGAAGGCCGACCGGTGGACCGCTGCAACGACCGACGTCGTTTTTCGTGGCCCGCCCGTGCTCGGGACATGAGCAGCGCCGACCGATCCGCGCGGCCGCGACTCGTCTACGACGACGACTGTGGGTTCTGTACGTGGTGGGCCGAGTGGGCCGTGCTGAACGGCGAGTTCGAGCCGTGCGGCTTCTCGGAACTCACCGACGCCGAGCGCGACCGCCTCCCCGACGGCTGGGAGGAGTGCGTCCACCTCTTCGCTGACGGCACGGTGTACTCCTGTGGGGCGGCCACCGAGGAGGTCCTCGCGCGCACCGGCACGGTTCCACCTACGATTCTCGGCTTCTTGAACGGGTTTGCGGACTACGAGGGGCTCCGCGAGGACCTCTATCGAAAGGTCGCCGACCGACGAGATCTGCTCGGGAAGATCGTCAGCGCCGAGCCGCCGGCCAAGTCCCGATAGTATTCGAACTACCCGTACATCTCGCGCAGGTCGACGAGCGCATCGTGGACGTAGCCGGCCATCCGTTCGGCGCGGCGTTCGGCCTCGTCACCGGTGATCTGTTGCTGGAGATGGAGAGCTTTCAGGTACGACACGCTGTTGACCATCCGATAGCACTCGGCCCGTCGATCGAACCCGTCCGGCAGCGCCCGGATCGATTCGTAGCCGGTCCGAAAGGATCGCTGGAGGTCGGGCCGCTCTCGCGCCTCGAACGCCGGAAGCGCAGTCCGCCAGTAGTCGTACTCGCCCGGTCCCACGAGCGCGTGCTCGAAGTCGATGATGCAGGCGACGCCGTTATCGTTGATTCCGAGGTGAGCGGGCAGGAGGTTGCCGTGACAGAGGACGGGATCACCGCAGTCCTTGAACGCTACGGGATACTCGCGGACGAACTGGAGCGCCTCGTGGGCCACGTCGGCGTACCCCACTCCAGCGAGATACTCGCGTCGGTCTTCGAGGACGGTCTCGATCGTCTCGGGCCACGTTTCGTGTGCGTCGAGGCTCAGTCCGTCTTCACTAGTGCGTAGCAGTCCTGTCGCCTCGACGTCGGCAGTGGTTTCGGCGTGGAGCGTCGCCATCCCAGCGCCAGCGATGCGTGCCCATCTCTCACCGATCTCGTCCGTTTCGGGGACGCCGTCGTGCCACTCTGCAATGAAGTGGTTCTGCCCGATGGCGATGATTCGTGGAACCGGAATCGACGTATGTTCACCGACGTACCGTACGATACGCGCCTCCGTCGCCGGGTCCGCCTCTGAGCCAGTGGCGAGTTTGCAGACCGCACGGGCTCCGTCGATCGAAACATCGTAGGTACGATGCGGTGGGACGTCGTGGAGTTCCCGGTGGATCTCGTACTCGGTCGTGTGCGATGCGAGCGCGTCGTGAGCGTCTCGTGTCATGGTGGTATCGTCGCGTGACGGGCGACGACCGGCCGGAGTCTCGGGTGCCGCGGCTCCGGCCGAGAAGAGAATAACGGTACTGTGTAGCTATCTTCTGATAGT
Source organism: Halococcus saccharolyticus DSM 5350 (assembly GCF_000336915.1). NCBI lineage: Archaea > Methanobacteriati > Methanobacteriota > Halobacteria > Halobacteriales > Halococcaceae > Halococcus > Halococcus saccharolyticus. Next base: position 190,094 of record NZ_AOMD01000033.1, read on the forward strand.
TCTTTCGTCATTTTGCCCGGTAACAGAAGTGTCCGCGAGCGCGAAGCGTTCGCGGGGGTTTTTGATGCGGAGTTTCACGAGGCCGTACGGAACGGCTTTGCCGTTCCGTGATGCCAGAAAAACCGATTTCTGAACACCCCGAGCGGAGCGAGAGACGAAGTAAAACGGTGCTATTCGAACGCCGGGATCCCAGTGAGATCGTGGCCGAGGATCAGCGAGTGGATATCGTGGGTCCCTTCGTAGGTGTAGACCGTCTCCATGTTGGCGAGGTGGCGCATCGGCGAGTAGTCGAGGGTGATCCCGTTGCCGCCGAGCATCTCGCGGGCCACGCGGGCCTGGTCGCGTGCCATGCTGACGTTGTTGTACTTCGCCATCGAGACCTGCTGGGGTCGGAGGTCGCCGCGCTCTTTCAGGTCGGCGAGGCGATGTGAGAGGAGCTGAGCGGTCGTGATTTGGGTCGCCATCTCGGCGAGTTTTCCCTGCTGGAGCTGGAATCCGCCGATGGGCTTGCCGAACTGCTCGCGGTCGGTGGCGTAGTCGCGCGCGGTCTCGAAGCAGTCCCGGGCCGCGCCGATCGCGCCCCACGTGATGCCGTAGCGGGCCTGGGTCAGACACGACAGCGGCCCCTTCATGCCTGAGACGCCGGGCAGCACCGCCGACTCGGGAACCCGGACGTTCGAGAGCCCGATCTCGCCGGTGACGGACGCGCGCATCGAGAGCTTCTCGTCGATCTTGTTGGTACTCACGCCGTCTCGATCGGTCTCGACGAGGAAGCCCCTGACTGGCGAATCCTCGGCCGAGGTGTCGCGCGCCCAGACCACCGCGACGTCGGCGATCGGCGAGTTCGTGATCCACGTCTTCGAGCCCGAGAGCACGTACTCGTCGCCGTCCTTCTCCGCGCGGGTCTCCATCGCCGACGGGTTCGAGCCGTGTTCGGGCTCGGTGAGCCCGAAACAACCTACCTTCTCGCCGGTTCCGAGATCGGCGAGCCACCGCTCCTTCTGCTCGTCGGAGCCGTAGGCGTGGATCGGGTACATCACCAGCGCACCCTGGACGCTCGCCATCGATCGAATCCCCGAGTCGCCCGCCTCCAACTCCTGCATCAGAAGTCCATACGCCGTCTCGGAGACGCCAGGCAGACCGTACCCATCGAGGTTCGGCGCGTAAAAGCCCAGTTCGCCCATCTCGGTGATGAGCTCCTCGGGGAACGTACCGTTCTCGAAGTGCTCGCCGATGTCGGGGTTCACTTGCTCCTCGACGAACTCTCTCGCAGTGTCGCGGATCAGTCGCTCTTCCTCGTCGAGGTCCGCCTCTAGCCCCACGTAGTCGAGCATACACCGCCGCCTCGCGGCGCGCGGCAAAAAACCCTCGTACCCTCAGTCGCCGGCCGCTTCGCCAGACCGTGTCGTCGATTCCCCGCCGTTGCGCACTTCACGGACCGAATCGGTGAAGTTCGCGAAGAGGGTCTTGGCCTCGCACGCCGCCGCGTAGTTCCCTTCAGTGATCCCGTCGAGCACCCGATCGATCCGCTCGTCGGAGAGGTCCTTCCCGCGGGTGACCTCGCGGGCGGTCGCCGGATCGTACTCGGGGTGGAACTGCACGCCGACCGCGTGGCCGACCCGGAACCCGTGGACGCCGTAGTCGTTTGCGGCGATCTGCTCGGCCCCGGGCGGGAGTTCGGTCACGGTGTCGGAGTGGGTGGTGAAGACGGTGGCGGGGCTTTCGACACCCGCGAACAGTGGATCGTCCCCGACCTCGACGTCGCGGTACCCGATCTCGTAGCTCCCCATGTCCTCGACGGTGCCACCGAGCGCGGCCGCGAGCACCTGATGGCCGAAACACACTCCCAGAACGGGCAGCCCGCGCTCGACGGCCGTCCCGACCCATTCGACGAGGGGATCGATCCATGGCTCGTCCCAGTACACCGATGCGCGTGAGCCGGGAACGACTGCTCCGTCGAACGCGAACGTGTCGGGCACGTCGTCGCGGACCGCGAACTCCGCGAGGTCGGCGTCGAGTTCTCGACGGAAGTTCCGCTGGGTGTTCTCGTTCTCGGACGGATCGAGCAGGGCGATGCGTGGCCGCGTCATCAGTTCGGAATGACCGCTCGTGCCTGTTGTACGTTGTGTTCCTGTACGCATCCGACACGACGTTCGGTGCCACTCGGACTGTACCACCCGTATGTCTCTCCGTTGACTTTAGGAACGCCTAAAACCGGAAGGTTTACTACGTTTTAGGGCCGCCGAAATCGTATGCAACGTCGACGGTTCCTGGTGGGTACTGCGACAGCGAGTGTACTGCTTGCGGGCTGTACCTCCAGCGGTGAGGGCGGCGACGGGAACAACAGTTCTGCGGGCGACAGCGAGTCGACGACCGCCGCAAACGGGACGAGCACTGCGGTGGCCACCACGACGGCCGGATCGACCGCGAACGAGTCCGCCAACGGAACCGACGCCGGGGCCGACAACGGGACCGAATCGGGTACCCAGGGCGGGACCGAGACCGGGAGCTCCTACAGCGTCTCGATCGCGCCGATGGGTGAGGTCACGTTCGATGGCGTCCCGGAGACGTGGGTCGCGAACAACGGGAGCTGGGCGGACATGGGAGCCGCACTCGGCGTCGCCCCGCCGAAAGCGGTCTGGCTCCCCGAGCGCTACCACACCCAGTACTACGACGAGGTTCCGGGAGTTTCGGTCGACAAGAGCGGGATGCAGGCGCTGTCGAGCGACGGCGTGAGCAAGGAGCTGTTCTACGAACTCGACGGCGACGTGCACGTCATCGATCCCAACTTCCTGCTCAATCGGTTCAAGGGATGGCAGCAGTCGGACATCGAGGAAGTCCGGACGAACGTCGGTCCCTTCTTCGGCAACAGCATCTTCTCGCGTGGCTACCCGTGGCACGAGAGCTACCAGTACTACACGCTCTACGAGGCGTTCGGCAAGCTCGCGGAGATGTTCCAGCGCGAGGACCGCTACGAGCAGTTCGTGACGCTCCACGACGAGATGCAGTCGAACCTCTCGGAAGTCGTCCCATCGACGGAAAGCGAGCGCCCGAGCGTCGCGATCCTGTGGGCGTCGGGCAACGAACCGGAGGAGTTCAGCCCGTATCTCATCGGCGAGGGGACCAGTTTCAAGCAGTGGCGCGATCTCGGGGTCCGCGACGCACTCGCCGAAACCGACGTCGAGAACTTCCACGCGAGCCGCTCGGCGGTCGACTTCGAGACTCTCCTCCAGATCGATCCCGAGGTGTTGCTGTTCCGTGGCCACGAGAGCCAGACCGCCGAAGAGTTCCAGAACACCGTGGTGGAGTTCATGAACAACCACTCGACGGCGAGTGCGTTGACAGCCGTCAAGAACGACGACGTCTACCGTGGTGGGCCGCTGTACCAGGGACCGATCACGAACTTCGTCATGACCCAGCGCGCCGCAGAGCAGGTCTACCCCGACCGCGTCTCCGGTCAGCTGTACGATCCAGAGCGCATCGCGCCCATCGTCAACGGAAACGGTGAATCGTGACCGACCGCGACACCACGCGGCCGACACGACGCGCGTATCTCAGAGCCGGTGCGATCGTCGGCGGTGGGCTGCTCGCTGGCTGTGCCGGCAGTTCCGGAAACGCCAACTCGGACACGGAAAACGGCAGTCAGGACGGCGCAAACGGTAGTGCGAACAGCGATAACGCCAGCGGCGGTTCTGCGAGTGACGGAGCGGGGACGAACGCCACCGCCGGCGGTAGCGGGAGCTACACCGCGACGATGGCACCGATGGGAGACGTCGAGTTCGAGTCCGTTCCCCAGAGCGCCTTCGTGATCTTCCCGCAGTACGCCGACATGGCGGTCGCGCTCGGTCACGGCGACGCCGTGAATTCGGTTTACGTGCCCGAGATGTCCGGCACGACGATGAACCACTACTACGACCGGCTCGACGGCGTCTCCTTCGACTGGCAGGGACTCCCGGACCCGCTGAGCGACGGCCTCGCCAAGGAGCAGCTCTACAGTCTCGGCAGCGACGTCCACCTCGCCGATCCCGCACACGCCGCCACCAACGACAACTGGAGCCAGGCCGATGTCGAGGAGGTCGGGGCGAACGTCGCGCCGTGGTTCGGAAACTTCTACAGCGGAACGCACGCCGAACCACCGTCGTCGTACCGTGATTCGTACCAGTACTACGGGCTTTGGGAGCTGTTCGGCAAGGTCGCTCAGGTGTTTCAGGAACGCCAGCGCTACGAGGCGCTCGCGTCCGTCCACCAGAACCTCCGATCGTCGATCGAAACGGGTCTCCCACCGGAAAACGAGCGCCCGACCGCCGTCCGCGTCACCCTCAGCGAGGGATCATTCTACACCTATCATCTCAACAAACCCGGTTACTGGCTGGCCGACACCCGGCCGCTGGGTGCGAACGACGCGTTCGCGGACGAGGACTGGTCCGACCTGTGGGGGACGGTCGGCTACGAGACCATGCTCGAGGCCGATCCCGACGTGATCCTCCATCTCTGGGGACTCACGCCGAACTACGACATGACGGAGGTCCGCAGCCAGCTCGCGAACCACTCCGTCGGCAGCCAGCTCTCCGCGGTGCAGAACGACCGGGTCTACCCCGCCGGAATGCGCTATCAGGGCCCCATTATGAACCTCTTCCAGCTCGAGATGGGAGCGAAGCAGCTCTACCCCGAGCAGTTCGGCGAGTGGCCGGAGTACTCCGACGGGAACCCTTATCCCGACATCCCCGACGACGAGCAGTTGTTCGATCGCGATCGCGTGGCGCGCATCGTCACCGGCAACCAGTGATGGCTGCTCGGTGCGTCCTCACTGGCGAGACAGCCGAAGCGTTTTTGAGTACTTAGGGAGACCTAAAACGCATGGACGACGAGCGACGGACCGGATCTGCGACAACCGACGAGGACGAGCGAACCGCCGGTTCGCGATCCACGTCGGACTCGCCTCGCGTGACCGACGGTGGCGTGACTGCGGCGTCGGCTGCAAGCGAGGCGGTCCACCGTCGAGCCGAGGCGGACGATGCGGAGCCGCCACGGAGCGCGCTCGTCGGCGAGGATCTCGCCATCAGCTATCCGACCACCGAGGAGCCGGTCGTCGAGTGCACGCGCGTCGACGTCCCCGAGGGTGAGATGACGGCGCTCGTCGGGCCGAACGGCTCCGGGAAGTCCACGCTGCTGAAGACCCTCTCCGATCACCTCGCGCCCGACGGCGGCGCGGTCGCGCTGAACGGGCGCGCGATCAACGAGTACGGCTCGAAGGAGCTCGCCCGCGAGCTCGGCCACCTCTCTCAGGAGAACGACTCGCCCGGCTCGATCACCGTCGAGGACCTCGTCTCCCACGGTCGATACCCGTATCGCGGCACGTTCGAGTCGGTCGACGACGCCGACCGTGCGGCGGTCGACCGTGCGATCGACCTCGCGGGGATCGATCACCTCCGCGATACCGAGATCGGCCAGCTCAGCGGTGGCCAGCGCCAGCTCGCGTGGATCGGAATGGTGCTGGCCCAGGAGACCGATGTCCTCTTGCTCGACGAGCCCACCACCTTCCTCGATCTCCACCACCAGCTCCGGGTGATGGAGACCGTGCGCCGGCTGAACCGCGAGGAGGGCGTCACCGTCGCGGTCGTGCTCCACGACATCGCCCAGGCTGCACGCTTCGCTGACTACCTCATCGCGCTCAAGGACGGCGAAGTCTACGACTGGGGCCCGCCGGCCAACGTCGTGACGGAGGGACTGCTCGCCGACGTGTTCGGTGTCGAGGCGGTCGTCGAGGGCACCGAACACGGTCCGCGGCCGGTCCCTATCCGGCCGCTCGACGGCTGAAAAGCGTTCTCTCTACGTTCTATCGACGACTCAGGATGCGTCGTCGATCCACTCGGCAGCGCGACTCTCGGATACGTCGGCAGCCTCGGCAACGAACGCGGCGTCGGCAGCCGTGAGGTCCGCCGTCGTTTCGATTCCCGCCTCGCGCAGCCGGTCGGCGTAGGTGTCGCCGATCCCCGAAACGGTTTCGAGACCGGACTCGTCGTCGGTCTCTGTGTCGCGTTCGTCGTCGCCAGCAGCCGCGTCATCGCTTGTCTCGTCGGTATTCTCGGCGGTACTGGTCGGTTCCTGGTCGCTAACTGCTTCGTCGGTCGTCTCGCTCGCGTTCTCGATTTCGATTTCGGCGGCGTCAGCGTCGAGCTGTGACCGCTCCTCGAACCACTCACAGACCTGCGGCCAGACGTTCTCGTGGGAACTGCCCGAGACCGAGAGCCCGATGTGACCCGTCGGACACTCGATAATTTCGGTGTCCTCGCTCGCGATGACGTCGTTGAACGGTTTGCTCGTTTCCGAGGGGATGAGATGGTCGTACTCGCCCGTGATCTGGAGGACGGGCATGTCGATGCTTGTGAGGTCGACGTGCTCGCCTCCCAGATGGAGCTCGTTGGCGTAGAGTTTGTTGTCCTGATAGATGTCCTCGACGAACTGGGCGAACGTTGCGCCCGCGACATCGATCCCCTCCGAGAGCCACCGCTCCATCCGGCCGAAGTTCTCCACGAAGTCGTCGTTTTCGAGGTTGTCGTACAGACGAACGTACTTCGAGACGTAGTTCGAGACCGGATCCATCAGCGCGAAGCCGACGTCCAACATCTCGGCGGGCGCGTTGCCGTAGGTCGCCCGGAGCTCGTCGGGCGAGAAGAACTCCTCGTCGCCCCAGAGTTCGAGCACTCCTCCAGTATCGTCGAAGCAGAGCCCGGCAGCCATCAGTCCCAGATTTCGGACCTTCTCGGGGTGGAGCGCGGCGTACATCGCCGACATCGTGCCGCCCATGCAGTAGCCCAGCACGTTGATCGCGTCCTGGCCCGAGCGCTCGCGGACCTCGTCGACGCAGTTGTCGATGTAGCGGTTCACGTAGTCGTCGAGGGTGAGGTGCTGATCGAGTCTGGATGGCTCGTTCCAGTCGATCATGTAGACGTCGAAGCCCGCCTCCAGCAGCCGGCGGATCACCGACCGATCGGGCTGGAGGTCGAGGATGAACGGCTTGTTGATCAGCGCGTAGATCACGAGAATCGGCACGTCGTGCTGTTCGTCGGTCCGGGGTTCGTAGTGGAGGAGTTCGAGCTTGTTCTCAGTGTAGACCACCTCGCTCGGTGTCTCGCCCACCTCGACCGAGAGCATCTGGTTCAGCTGCTCGGGCGCGACCGTGGTCTTCTCGACCGCCTCGGCGGCCGCCTCGAAGCTCCGGCGCTGGGTGTCGAGCGCCGTCGTGAACGGGTTGAACGCCGCGCCGCGATCGCTCATTCGTCCTCCAGCAGGCGATCGAGCTTCTTCGAGACCTCGTGCTGGCGGCGTTCGAGCTCCACGAGGCGCTCGGCCACCTCGTCGACGTCGTCGCGGGTGGCGAAGCCGAGCGCTTCGAGCGTGTCCTGATTCAGGTCGTCGACGTCCTCCTGGAGCTCCATCAGGTTCCCGACCATCTCACCGGTTCCTGCGGCGAACGCGCTGGTGCCCATCACTTCCGAGAACGCCTCGTTCGCGCTCTGGAGCCAGATGTCACGGAGCTCCCGCACGTCGACGTCCTCGCCCTCGGCGGCTGTCATCAGTCGTGTGGTCATCTGCTCTGCGGCCTCCATCCAGACGTCGACGGCGCGCTCGTACCCCTCGATCCCCTCGCTCGCCGTCTCCTCGTCGGGCATCGAGCCCTCGAACGCGCCCATCCACGACTCCATGAACGCGGCTTGGGCCTCCATGTTCTGCTCGAACGAGTTCGCGACCGCGTCGTTCATCTCGGTCATCATCGCCGCCCAGTTCTCCTGTACGTCCTCCGGGTTCATCTCGCTCATGGTGGTTCTTGGTCGGGTAGTGGCTAAAAGGTGTGTCGCCGCTCAGGCCGTCTCGTCCTCGACCGCGATCTCGAACGCTGCGGCCTGGGACTGGAGCTGCTCCTCGAACGCCGCGGTCTGCTCGCGGAGGCGTTCCTGGAATGCCGCCGCCTCCTCAAGCTGGTCGTCCATCCGCGCCTCGAACTGCTTTTGGAGCTCCGCCGTCCGTTCGAGCTGCTCGTCGAGCTGTGTCTCGAACGTCTCCTGGAACTCCTCGGTGTGTTTCTCGGTTTCGTCGATCGTTGCGAGCGTCTCTTCGTGGAGTTCCTCGTGGGCGTCGAGCAACTCCTCGACGCCTTCGTCGAACGCATCGACGTACTCGGTCGAGACATCGTCGTGGCTTTCGAGGGTTTCCTCGGTTGCTCGCTCGAACGCGTCGAAGGTCTCGGCGTGGGCCCTGTCTCTTATACACATCTCTGATGGTGCGNGCGCCATCAGAGATGTGTATAAGAGACAGGTGCGGAACAGTTCGACGCCCTGGCGCTGGGCCGTCTCTTGGCTTTCGAGGCCCGACAGCGCCAGACGTCCGGCAGTTCGCTGGAGATCGAGTCCCTGCTGCATCGCCTGGCGGCTGCTGGTGATCGCGGACCGTTGCATCGTGAACGCTGCGTCGATAGGTGTTGTGTACTGGCTCATGAGTCGTCCTCGCGATTGCGCTTGACCGGCACGACGACGGTCTGGACGATGTCACCTTCCTCGATGTCGAGTGCCTCGCGCTCGGCGTCGGGGATCGAGATCCGTCCGCCGCTCTGGACGCGGGTCTTGAACGTCGCCGTCCCCATGCTCGACGCCGCGAACTTCGGAAGGCCGTTCGGCCCCGATCCGATGCCCGCGGTCATCATCTGACGGGCGAACTCCGTCTGTCGCTCGACGGCCTGCTCGCCCGCCTCCTGGAACTGCTCCGCCCACAGCGCCGGCGGCCACGTCGTCTCGTCGTTGTCGGTCATCGCTCATACCAGTCTACTCGTGCAGACGACATAAGGTTTACTTCCAATACCATTTGTTGCCATCGAGAACCGGAGGACACCACGAATCGACTGTTACTCCCGCTACTTTATCGAACGATGTTTCGCGCTCCGACGTATTACTCGCCCGAAAAACGGCGATATCGGCCGATTGTCGACGCTTCCGCTTAGCATCGTTTAAGTATGTTCGGGGATGATAACTACTGTCAATGAGTTCCGGATCTCGGCACGACACGTTCGCGGATGCGTGGCTCCGCGGCTCGACCCGATTTCTCGAAAGCGTCTTCGAAGCGAACCGGGCCGCGCTCGCGGCGTTCGGCGGACGTGAGATCGACGAGACGTCGACTGAGGCCGCGTTGGCCGGCGAAAAGCACCCGGAGTGGGAGGTCAATCTGACCGAACGTCGGCGCGATGCGCTCTCGGTCGGCGACCGTGTTCGCTTCGCGAAGTCGATCACCGACGCCGACGTTCGGGCGTTCGCACGCGCCAGCGGCGACACCAACCCTCTTCATCTCGACGAGACGTTCGCCGAACGCACCCGCTTCGGCGGCCGCATCGCCCACGGCACGCTCGCTTCCGGACTCATCAGCGCCGCACTCGCCCGCCTGCCGGGGCTCGTGGTCTACCTCTCTCAAGACGTCGAGTTCCAGAATCCCGTTCGAGTCGGCGACCGCGTGACCGCAGACTGTGAGATCGTCGAGGATCTCGGCGATCACCGCTACCGAATCGCGACGCAAGTGACGACTGACGACGCGACCGCGATCGACGGCGAGGCAGTCGTCCTCCTCGACGAGGCCGATCCCTAGAGAAACTCGCTGACGACGCGGTTGAATTTCTCGGGGCGTTCCCGCGGCGGCCAGTGTCCGCACTGTTCGATGACCTCACACCTCGCCGTCGGTATTCGTTTCGCGGCCCGCTCGGACCACGCGACAGGGAATATCGGGTCCTCGCGGCCATGGACCAACAGGGTCGGTATATCCAGTTCACCGAGTCGATCGCGATAGCACGTCCGGAGCCCGCTTGCGCGGAACTCGTCACGCTGCCACCGCGCGAGCGCTTGGAGTGAGTTCGGCGTGACCGTCCGCTGTACGTCGGCGACGAATTCCGGTGATGTGGCGACGGTGAGGCTCGCGAGGCTGCCCGCGACGGCAGCCGGGTTCAACCTGAAGCCCGCGCTCAGGAACTGGTCGAACCCCGGCACGCGGAGCAGCCCGTACCCGCCTGGCCGCCACGGTGCGTCCCGTCCCAGTCCATAACTGTCTACGAGGACGAGCCCTTCGACCTGCCCGCCGTCGAGTGCGTGGCCGAGCGCGAGCGCGCCACCCATCGAGATACCGACGAGACGGACGCTCTCGACGTCGAGCGACGCGAGGAACGCCTGGAGCGTGTCACGATAGTAGTCGGTCGTGTACGCGATGTCCGGCGCGTCGCTCTCGCCGTGGCCAGGCAAGTCGGGCGCGAGAACCGCGTGCTCGCGCCCGAGCTGTGGAAGGAGGTGTTTCCACGAGACTCCTGCGGCGTCGAGCCCGATCCCGTGGAGCAGGACGATCGGCGACTCGTTTGCCTCGGCTGGGCCGGCAGCGAGGTATCGTAGTTCGATCGCGTCCCCGTCGACGACGACCTCGGCCCGTTTCGATTCGACGTGTGCCGTCGACTGGGTTCGCATACTTCAGCTCCGCTCGCGGCGGCTATGACGTTTCGGGAACCCACTCACTTCTCGACGTCGAGCAGCGCGACCCGCTCGCCCACCAGTGCGTCGAGTCCCGCGTGCGTGGCCGCGAGTTCGGCATCGCCGATTCCGAAGAACTCACACACCTGCACTTCGTCGAACCCGTCGAGCGTGTCGTCTTCGCCGAGAACGGCGGCTGTATCGAGCAGCTCTCCGACCGCTGCCGCAGCCGCCCGTTCGTCGTTCGTCTCGCCGTCTTCCTCGGCCGCCACGAGCACGACGACCGGCCCCTCGCCCGCGTCGATCCCGAGCTCGAATGCGCGTTCGATCTGGCGGCGTCCAGCGGCGTACAGCAGTATCTCGACCGCGCGCTCCCGCGCGACCGCCTCGCCCCGCGCCCGTGCACGATCGGCCAGTTCGAGCGCGCGTTCGAGGTGGCCGCGCGAGACGATATAGCGCGCGTCGAACGCCTGGATCGCACAACCGTGTTCCTCGCCGATCGCTGTCAGCTCAGCGACGAACCGATCGATGTCCTTGATCGTCACCCGCCCGTCGACGAGTTCCATTCAGTGTTCACCCTGTTCGACCGATCTCATCAGAACTCACCGAGGCTCGACTGGTCTTCCTGGCTGTTCGACCCGCTGCTCTCGACGGTCACCGATCCTTCTGGCTCGACGCCCTCCATCGAGGAGTCGGCTCGACCCACGTTGTCGAGGACGTTCTCGGCGGTCTTCCGTCGGCCGCGGAGCGCCCCCAGGACGACGGGTTTATCGGCGTTGCGGAGGTCGGCGCGGGTCTCGATCCCGGTCTCGAAGAGCCGGCGGGCGCGCTTGCGACCGACGCCGCGCACGCCCGCGAGATCGATCAGTTCGGACTGAATGCCGTGCTGGACGCGGGTTCTGGCCTCCCTGACGGCGGGTGCCCACTCCAGACCGAGCTCGCCCGCGAGTCGCTCGGCCGCCGACAGCAGCCACTCCGCGGTGTCGACCTTCCCCCGGAGGTCGCCCGGTCCGATCCCGTATCGGTCGGTGATCTCGCCCTCGTCGAGTTCGCTCGCCCAGTCTTCGAGCATTCGCGCGGTTTTGAGCGCCGAGAGCCAGTCCTCCCACCGATCCTCGAACTCGCTCGGCACACTCCCCAGAAGCTCGGTCTCGCGCTCGTGGGCGAGCATGGTGTACTCCTCGCTGTCGCCCGATCGGAGGTAAAGTTCGTACATGTCGGGCGTGCGACTCGCGAGATGAAAGAGGCCGAGCGCGCTCGGGCGGTCGTCGGCCGCGCGGAGCCCGTCGACGATCTCGGCAGCGCTCATCGGGTCGAGATAGAGCCGCGAGACGGTGTGGCCGAGCGACGTGGCTTGGAGGTCCTCTCCATTGCGATCGAGGAAGTCGTTGACCACGAGGTAGTCGAGCACGTCGTCGGTGACGCGCTCCAGGCGACCGCTCTCGTCGGTCTGGGTCGCATAGAGCGTTCGATCGAGGAATTCGAGGAGTCCGGATCGCGAACTCGCAAAGCCCGACGCCACGGTTGCGAGGAGGTGAGTCCGAAGGGCGGGTTCGGCGGCGAGCTTCGAGCGGACGGGTTCGGGTTCGGTCCAGATGTAGCGATCGAAGAGCTCGTCGAGTTCGTCGTGGCTGTTCGCGAGCAGGAGTGCCTCGCCGTAGGGATCGAGTCCCGGCCGACCCGCTCGGCCACACATCTGGTGGACCTCCAGCACCGAGAGGGGTTTCATCCCGCCCGCCGCGCCGTCGTAGCGCCGCCAGTCCCGGACCACGACTCGCCGGCTCGGAGTGTTGACCCCGGCGGCGAGCGTGGGCGTCGCCGAGACCACCTTGAGCGCGCGCTCGCGGAAGGCGTCCTCGACGAGTTCGCGGTGGTCGCTCGCGAGCCCCGCGTGATGGAAGGCCGCGCCGCGCTCGACCGCGCTCGCGAGGTCCTCGCTGGTCTCGGTGTCGCTCACGTCCCTGATCTCGGCGGCCACGTCCGCCAGGCGCTCGCGCTCCTCGTCGGTGAGTCGTGATTCGACCGTGTCGGCGAGCCGCCGCGCCGCCGCCTCGGCGTTGCGCCGTGAGTTCACGAACACGAGCGTCGAGCCCCCGTCGTCGAGCGTGTCGCGGACGATCGCAGCGGTCGGCTTCTCGCCGTCTCGGACCCCGAGTTCGTGCTGTTCGCCGTCCTCTAACTGAATGGCCTGGCCGTAGTGGACGCCCTTCTTGAGGTCGATCGGCCGCCACGTCGAGTCGACGAGTTCGGCGTCGAGCCACTCGGCGAGAATCTCTGGGTTGCCGATCGTCGCCGAGAGCGCCACGACCTGGAGTCCGGGATTGCGCTGGCGGAGCTTCGCGAGCGTGACTTCGAGGGTGGGACCACGATGCCCGTCGTCGACGAGGTGGACCTCGTCGCTCACCACACAGGAGAGGTCGTCGATCCACGGGGCGTCGTTGCGCACGAGCGAGTCGACCTTCTCGCTCGTGGCGACGATGATGTCACACGTCGCGAGCCACTCGCCGTCGGACTCGTAATTCCCCGTTGAGACACCCACGCTGAGACCGTACTCCTCGAAGGCTTCGAACTCCGCGCGCTTCTCGCCCGCGAGCGCGCGTAGCGGGACGATGTAGAGTGCTTTCCCGCCGCGCGCGACGCTCGCACACATGGCGAGTTCGGCGACGAGAGTCTTCCCGCTCGCGGTCGGCACACTCGCGACCAGGCTCTCGCCCTCCGTGACGCCCGCGTCGACCGCGTCCGCCTGTGGGGGGTAGAGCTCCTCGATGCCCTCCCGCTGAAGATGGTCGGGCAGCCACTCGGGGACGCCCGACAGCGCCGAGACGTTCATTACCTACTCTCTGCCCGTTCCGCGGTTTAAACTGTTGTCTCGCACGGCGGAAGTGAACAACGTGGAACGACGACCTTCATCTCACTATCACGTTATAGCGAACCGACCGCCGCGAGTGCCGAGACAAATGAGAAACCGCCTCTGCACCGCGACAGCCACACCCTCCCCAGCCGATTCGCTCCGCTCGGTCTTCGACCTCGCTTCGCTCATCCCTCGCACGAGTCGCACGCCTCCGGCGTGCTCCCGCGCGCCACCCAAACTCCGAAGCCCACCGACAGCGTCGTTGCGGTCCGCGGTTCGGGTCGGGCTGTCGGCCTGCCGTCAGCCATATGCCTGCGCCGCCGAAACCGACGGTATGCGCATCGAGTACGACCGCGACACCTGTATCGGGATGTTCCAGTGCGTCGCCGAGTGGGACGGGTTCGAGGCCGACGAGGACGAAGGCAAGGCGATCCTCGTCGACGGCGAGGAGCGTGAAGAAAATACGGTCGTCCGTGAGATCCCCGACGACGCGGAACTGGACGCGAAGTTCGCCGCCCGAGCGTGCCCCGTCGACGCTATCGCGGTCTACGACGACGACGAGCGCATCATCCCCTGAACGCCGCCGCGACGATTCCTTCTCGAACGGACACAACTGTTATATCGATCGGCGGAGATACTCCGGGTTGAAACAATATGTCACGGCGCGAGGGACACTCCCATCTCGCCGAGTGGGCGGCCCTCATCGGGGCCGACCTCCCCGAGGGCGTCCTCGACGACGATTCCGAAAACAGCTGCTGAGTCCGCAACCGTCTGCCGAGAGCCCCGGACCAGGACGATGCGCCACTCGTTTCGAGAGCCTCCAGCCGACCGCCGTGCGGTCGGTCGCGACGATAGTGTCGGTAGGTTCTTCATCCCGAACGCCGATCCGCGCGTATGAGTGCGACGGCTGTCGTTCGATCGTACTACGCCGCCATCGACGAGAGCCGATACGACGACCTCGCCGGCCTGCTCGCGGCCCACTTCGTCCACGATCGTCCCGATCGGACGTTCGAGGGACGCGAAACGTTTGTCGCGTTCATGCGGGACGACCGTCCCCGAACCGACACGACTCACGAACTCGATGCACTCTACGTCGATCACGACGATGAGCGCGGAGCTGCCGACAACGAGACGTCCAGCAGCGAGGTCGCCGTCCGCGGTCGGCTGCTCGGCGCTGACGACGAACGACTGTTCGGGTTCCTCGACGTTCACACCGTCGAGGATGGGTCGATCGTGCGCGTTCGCACCTACACCGACTGACGTCGACCGTTCGGCCGTGTCGAGCGCCGACGGGTCACTCTTTCTTGCCCGCGCCGACCGCGCTCTCGCCGACCGGTTCGTGGCCCTCGATGACCTCCTGGCCACCCATGTACGGTCGAAGCGCTTCGGGCACCTCGACGGTCCCATCCGAATTCTGGTAGTATTCGAGGATGGCGACCATCACGCGCCCGACCGCGGTCCCCGAGGCGTTGAGCGTGTGGAGGTACTCCGCCGACTCGTGGCGCTCCGGCCGGTAGCGCAGGCCGGCTCGGCGAGCCTGGAAGTCCTCGAAGTTCGACGCCGAGGAGACTTCGAGCCACCGGCCGCCCTCCTCGGGACCGTCGTCCATGTCGTCGCCCGGTGCCCAGACCTCGATGTCGTACTTCTTCGCGGGCGCGAACCCGAGATCACCGGTACACATGTGGAGCACCCGGTAGGGAAGTCCGAGCCGCCGCAGCGGTTCGGCGGCCTCCTCGACCAGTTCCTCGTGGCGGTCGTAGCTCTCCTCTGGACGCACGAAGTTCACCAGCTCGACCTTGTTGAACTGGTGGACCCGGACGATTCCCCGCGTTTCGGTACCGTGTTCGCCCGCCTCGCGTCGGAAGTTCGGCGTGTACGCCTGGTGTTTCACCGGGAGGTCGTCGTCGAGCAGGATGTCGTCGCGGTACATGTTCGTCACCGGCACCTCCGCGGTGGGACAGAGCCAGAGATCGTCGTCGTCGTAGCCCTCGTGCTCGTCCCCGCCGACGCGGTAGGCGTCCTCGTTGAACTTCGGGAGCTGGCTGGTGCCGGTCATCGACGCCGAGTTGACCGGGATCGGCGGGAACACGTCGACGTATGACTGTTCGCGGTGGACGTCGAGCATGAACTGGATCAGGGCGTGTTCGAGGCGCGCCCCGTCGCCCTTCAGGAAGTAAAACCCGCCACCCGTGACCTTCGCGCCGCGTTCGAAATCGAGGATATCGAGCTCCTCGCCGAGATCGTAGTGCGGCACGACGGGATCGGCGAGCTCCCGCAGGTCGTCGAACCCCTCGCGGCGGACCTCGACGTTGTCCGATTCGTCCGCACCGACGGGCACGCTCTCGTGGGGGACGTTCGGGATTTCGAGGAGCGCCGTGTCGAGTTCGGTTTCGAGTTCGTCGGCGCGCTTCTCAATCTGCTGAATCTCGTCTTTGAGCTCCTGCGAGCGCTCGATCGCGCCTTCGGCCTCCTCGTCCTCGCCGGCCGCCTTGAGGTCGCCGATGCGATCGCTGATCTGGTTGCGCTCGTGGCGGAGTTCGTCCCCGCGGTTCTTGTGATCGCGCCACTCCGTGTCGATTTCGAGCACGCGATCGAGATCGACGTCGTCGGCCCCGCGATCGACGAGTGCCTGCCGGACCTCGTCGGTGTGCTCGCGGAGATACTGTCTACTGAGCATTTGGTGGCGATTCATGACCGCGGGGCAAAGACGTATCGCTCTCTACGGGGGACTTTTGGCCCCACCTCGCGTGGGGTCGGCATGGCTATCGGCGATGTCTTCGCGGTCGAGGGGTGCCCGGACCTTTACTACGTCGACACCGGGATGTACGACACCGAGGAATACGGCGCGGTGTACGTCCTCGACGCCGAGCAACCCGCGCTGATCGACACCGGGATCGGCACGCGCTACGAGAACATTCTCGACGCGCTCGACGAGGTGGGAATCGCCCGCGAGGACCTCGCGTACATCCTCCCGACCCACGTCCACCTCGATCACGCTGGCGGCGCAGGCTATCTCGCCGAAGCGTGCCCGAACGCCACGGTGATGACCCACGAGATCGGCGTCCCGCATCTGATCGATCCCGGGGCGCTCGTCGCGGGCACCAAGGCCGCAGTCGAGGATCAGTGGAGCTTCTACGCCGAACCGAAACCCGTCCCCGAGGAGCGGATCGAGGGACTCGCGGGTGGCGACGCGATCGATCTGGGCGATCGCACGCTCGACGTCTACCACGCACCGGGCCACGCGCCCCATCAGGTAACCTTCCACGATCGGGCGAACGATGCGCTGTTCACCGGCGATGCCGCCGGAATCTGGATTCCCGGGATCGAACGGGTCCGCCAGACGAGCCCGCCCTCGAACTTCGATCTCGACGCCTGTCTCGACGACGTCGAGATCGTCCGGGAGATCGAGCCCGACGTCCTCTGCTTCGGCCACTTCGGTCCCCGCGAGTACGACGACGCGCTGATGGCCGAGTACGCACGTGTCTTGGAGGAGTGGGTCGCTGCCGTCGCGGACAAACGCGCCGAGTTGGACGACGACGAAGCGGTGATCGACCACTTCGTCGAGACGAGCGAGATGGTCGATGTCTGGGGCGAGCGCAAGGCCCGCGCCGAGGAGCGGCTGAACACCCGGGGCGTGCTCGGGTATCTCGACGAGCAGTAGCACAACGGTTTTGTGAGAACCGAACAGTACGCCGACATGGACAGTTCACGCCTCGCCGGCATCGGGTTCCTCGTGGCCGGTCTGGTTGCCCTACTCTGGTTCAGCGTCGATCCCGCCGTCACTGTTCCGGCGATTTTCAGCGCCGTTATCGGTGCTGGACTCTGCTCGCTTGGCGTCCTGTGGCTGCGAGACGGCACCGAACCCGATCACGCTCGTGACGGACGACGAATCTCGGTTCCCGTCGCTGTTGGGGCTGCCGCCGTGCTCTTTGCGATCGGGGTCGCAGCAGCCGTCGGCGTTTGAAAACGCACCGTCGGCCGTGAGGAGCGAACGATCGTTGCATAGAACCCAGTGACGGCAGCCGGTTCATCCGCAACAAATCACGACGCAAATGAGAGCCGCGAGCCACTCCCTCCCCAGCCGATCCCTTCGCTCGTTCGCTCCGCTCACTTCGCTCAGTCATCCCTCGCACGAGTCGCGGGTCTTCGACCCGCTCCCACGCGCCACCGCCGACAGGACGTGAACGGTCTTCCAATCGACGGCGGAGGGGACGCCACCGACGAACGATGGCTGACGTTTATTAGCCGTCCAGTCCGTGGCGGGACATGGCCTGGCAAGATGCGGAAGCGGCGTTCGAGAGCGATGTTCTCGGCGAAACGACTATTCCCCGGATGTTCGAGGCCAGCGCCGGCCGGAACGCCGAATCGGTGGCCCAGCGGTACAAGGGCGGAATCTACGACCGCTCGCTCACCGGCCCCGTTTTCCCGACCGCACCCGACGGCGAGTACGCGAACCTGAGCTACGCCCGGATGCGCCGGTCGGTCAGACGGCTCGCAGCGGGCTTTCGCGATCTCGGCGTGGAGGCGGGCGATCGGGTCGGTATCTTCGCGAACACCCGCATGGAGTGGGCCCAGACAGACTTCGCGCTCTTGGCCGCCGGCGGGGTCGTCACCACCGTCTACACGGGGTCGTCGCCCGATCAGGTCGAGTACCTCCTCGACGACCCCGGCGCGACGGGCGTCGTGGTCGAGAACGGGGAACTCCTCGAACGCGTGCTGGCGGTCGAGGACGAACTCGATCTGGAGTTCGTGGTCTCGATGGACGAGATCGACGGCTACGGCGACCGCGACGACGTACTCACGCTCGCCCAGGTCCACGAGCGCGGCGTCGGTGCGTTCGACGTCGACGAATACGAGGGTTGGCTCGACGATCGTGCGCCCGACGACCTCGCCAGCCTGATCTACACCTCCGGCACGACCGGTCAGCCGAAAGGCGTCCAACTGACCCACCGGAACTTCAAGGCGAACGTCGACCAGGTCTACCGCCGGTTCGGCCCCCGGCCCGACAAGGGCGACACACCGGCCATCGACACCGATTCCGAGGCGATCTCTTTCCTCCCGCTCGCACACGTCTTCGAGCGACTCTCGGGCCACTTCCTGATGTTCGCGGCTGGCGCGACCGTCGGCTACGCCGAGAGCCCCGACACCCTCCAGGAGGATTTCGGCCTTCTCCAGCCCACGACCGGCGCGAGCGTCCCCCGCGTGTACGAGAAGCTCTACGACGCCATCCGCGACCAGGCGGCCGAGTCCGCAGTCCGGGAACGTATCTTCGAGTGGGCCGTCGACGTCGGGCGCACCTACCAGGCCGCCGACTCGCCCGGGATCGGACTCCGTGCGAAGCGCACGGTCGCTGATCGCCTGGTGTTCAGTCAGGTTCGAGAGGCGCTGGGCGGCAACATCGAGTTTCTCATCAGCGGCGGCGGCAGCCTCTCGCCCGACCTCGCCGAACTCTTTCATGGAATGGGGATCCCGATCCTCGAAGGCTACGGCCTAACCGAGACCGCACCGGTCGTCAGCGTCAACCCGCCCGAAGAGCCCGAAATCGGCACCATCGGACCACCGATCCACGACGAGGAGGTCCGGATCGATTCGACGGTCGTGGCCGACGACCTCGCCGCGAAGAGTGGGGGCGAGGTGGGCGAACTCCTCGTTCGTGGCCCGAACGTCACCGATGGCTACTGGAACCGCCCCGAAGAAACCGAGGACGCTTTTCGGGACGGCTGGTTCCGGACCGGTGACGTCGTCGAGCAGCGTCCGGATGGTTACATCGCGTTCCGCGAGCGCTCGAAACAGCTCCTCGTGCTTTCGACGGGCAAGAATGTCGCGCCGGGTCCGATCGAGGACGCCTTCGCCCAGCACTCGGCGGTCGAGCAGTGTATGGCGATCGGCGACGGCGAGAAGTTCGTGAGCGCGCTGATCGTGCCGAACGAGGCTCACGTCCGCGAGTGGGCCGACGACGAGGGAATCGATCTCTCCGACGATTCACAGGAACTCTGTGAGAACCCCCGCGTTCAGGAGCACATTCAAGAAACCGTCGCGACCGTCAACGAGAACTTCGAGGCCCACGAGAAAATCAAGAAGTTCGCGCTGGTGCCAGAGGAGTTCACCGAGGACAACGACCTCCTGACCCCGACGATGAAGAAGAAACGCCGGAACGTCCTCGACCGCTACGCCGACGAGATCGACCGGCTCTACGGTCGGTAGCGTCGGCATCGTTCGCGATGTCGGCGAAGAGTGGTGGGCTTATGTGTGCGGGTCCCCTGAAAAACGCTATATGGAGGTGTGTGAGTGGCAACTGGTGGCGCTGGACTGATCGCGCTCGTCGCGGGGATCGTCGCGCTCGGGATCGTCTCCCAAGTGCTCGGCGATCGGTTCCGCGTGCCGAGCATTATCTTCCTGCTGTCGGTAGGACTCCTTCTCGGGCCGTTGTCCGGGCTCGTCCTCTCCGAACGGATCATCACCGTGGACACGTTCGGTGGCGCGCTCCCGGCGATCGTCGGCCTCGCGGTCGCGATCATCGTGTTCGAGGGGGCGTTCCATCTCCGCATCGAGGACCTCCATCAGGCCTCCTCGGCGTCGTTCTGGCTCGTCACGCTCGGGGCAGCCATCTCGCTCGTCGGCACCGCCGCGGTGGTCCACTACGCACTTACGACACCGTGGGACATCGCCTTCCTAATCGGTGCGCTGCTGGTCGCCACCGGCCCGACCGTGATCTCGCCGATCCTCGAGGTGGTGCCGGTCCGCGACCGGGTCGGGACCGCGCTCGAAACCGAGGGGATCGTCAACGACGTCACGGCCGCGGTCCTCGCGGTCGTGGTGTTCGAGGTCGTCGTCCTCGGCGAGGGGTTCGGCACCGCCGAAATCGTCGTCGAGTTCCTGACGAAGATCGGTGTCGGTCTCCTCGTCGGCACGGTGGTCGCTGGCGCGCTCTGGTATCTGCTGCAGTACGTCGACCTCTCGCCAGGCAACGCCCCACAGAACGCCCGCCTGCTGGTGCTCGCCGGCGCGTTGGTGGCGTACGCGCTCGCGAGCAGTTGGACCTCCGAAGCCGGCATCGCGGCGGTTGCGACCGCCGGAATCATCGTTGGCAATGTCGATATCCCCTACGAGGCCGACATCACCGAGTTCAAGGGCGACGTCACGCTGATCGTCCTTTCGTTTGTGTTCATCGCGCTCGCTGCCCTCCTCAACTTCGAGGATCTCCCGCTCGGGCTCGGCGGCCTCGTCGTGGTGATCGTCGTGGCGCTCGTACTCCGTCCCCTCCTCGTGTTCCTCTCGACCACCGGTGGTCGATTCACCCGCGAGGAGCGCGTATTCATGAGCCTGGTCGGGCCACGGGGGATCATCCCGGCCTCGGTGGCGACGCTGTTTGCGGTCCGGCTCCGGGCCGAAGGACTCGATGCGGCGGCGACGACGCTTGTTGGCACCGTCTTCCTCGTGATCTTCGCGACGGTGGTGTTTGGAGGCGGACTCGCCAGATACTTCGCGGAGTATCTCGACGTGATCCCCATGCGCTCGCTCATCGTCGGCGGTGGGAAGGTCGGCCGTGATCTCGCGACGCGGCTCGAAGCCCGCGGTGAGAACGTCGTGATCGTCGAGGACGACGAGTCGATCGTCACGACCGCCCGGGACGAGGGGTTCGCGGTTCACGCCGGCGACGGCACCGCCAACGACGTGTTGCGGTCGGCGGGGGCCGAAAACGCCTCGACGGTCGTCGCGACCACCGGCGACGACGACGTGAACCTCCTCGTCGCCCGGCTCGCGGCCACGACGTTCGACACTGATCGGGTCATCTCGCGGGTCAACCACCCGGAGAACGTCGAGGCGTTCGAGGACCTCGATGTCGATACCATCTCCTCGACGGAGGCCACCTCGTGGGCGATCGACAACCGGATCGAACGCCCCGCACTCTGGAACTGGATGACCGAACTCGGCCAGTCGGGTGACGTCCAGGAGTTCGAGGTCACTGCCGAGGACGTCGCGGGCAAGACCATCGCTGGTCTCAGCGGTGCGATCCCCGAGGGCTGTCTGATCGCGCTCGTCAGCCGCAACGGCGAGAACAAGGTCCCCGACGGCGATTTCGAACTCCAACAGGGCGACCGCATCACGCTCGTCGGACTCAACGAATCGGTCCAGAACGCACTCGAACGGTTCCATCCCGCGGACTAAACACGACCTTCGACCTTTTGCTACGCTCGTTCGGCTCCGCCTCACTCGCTCTCTTCGCGCGGCTCCGCCGCGCGAATGGTCCGAGGCGCTACGCGCCTCGCTAGCAAAATGTCGATCAAAAGCCTACGTCCCTCCCTGCGGTCGGTCCTGGGCCCGCTCGCTCACTTCGTTCGCTCGCGGTAGAACTGCTCACGCTCTCCGTGACCGCCATCCGCACAGCACCGCCGAAGCCCTCGCTCGCGTTGCTCGCTCGCCCTTCATCCGCCAGGCGCAACCACAGACCGCCACCGCCCACACCGTCGAGGATGCGCTCGCGTGCTCCACTCCCGCTGACTGACGCCCTGTCTCGTCGTGATCGTGACTCGTCAGCGAGCGCATCGCTTCATTCGGTGACCGTTTCGTCCCTTCCACCGCATCACTTAACGTGCGTCGCCTGCGTGGATACTATCATGATTCGACCGTCGCGCGGATCTGCCGCCGCATCGTCTTCCGTGAAGACACGCTCTCCCGCACGCGCCCTGAGCGTCGACACCGCATGACCGCCACGAGAGACCTCTTCGAGACTGTGGTACTCCCGGTCGCGAGCGCCGAAGACGCACGCACCACCTGTGCGGGCGCGGCAGCCCAGCTCCGCCGAGCCGGCGGGCGTGCGGTCGTCGTCCACGTGATCGAGAAGGCCGGTGGCGCGCCGGACAAGGCCTCTGTCGAGCAGCGCGAGGAGAAGCCATAGATCGGA